>JBHHXE010000008.1:0-31057 GCA_046756865.1 Nitrospiria bacterium
CCGCCGTCCAGATGGTGGCGCGTGATATCAGTCAACGAAAAACAGGCGAAGAAAAACTCCGGCGTCAGGCAACCGCATTCCATGAGCTTCACGGGATTCACACAGGGACGGTGTTGCTTGAAGAAAAAATGTTGTATAGCAGGGTGGTCTCTGGCCTTGCGAAGCTCTTTGAGGTACCGATCGTCAGTTTAGAAAGTTGTAAGCCTTCGGGAATATCGACCCTTGCCCAATGGGACCATGGGAACATAAAAAAGGACATTCCCGATTCTGAAGCCAAGGCCGATAGTCCTTGTTGGGAGATCCGTCAAAAGAGGATTCCCGTGCAGTACAATGGTCCATTGGAAAAACATTTTCCCTGTAGTGACTTCCTGTCCAAGGGGTCTTTTCAGTCCTATTTAGGGGTTCCTGTGATTTCAAGTCAGGGAGAGGTTGTGAATGTCATCTCCCTCTTGGACCATAATCTGAGAAAGTTTTCCCAGGATGACATTGAAATTGTACAACTCTTCGGCCAGGTGATTGGCGCTTTCCTTGAGCGGAAAGAGATGGAAGAAAGGCACCAGCATGGACAGAAAATCGAGGCGGTCGGCCAGCTTGCTGGCGGCGTCGCACATGAGTTTAACAATCTACTGACGGTCATTACCGGATATTTGCACCTGGCTATTTCGAAAATCCCTCCCGGTTCTCCTCTCATGCCGCACCTGGCCTGTATCGATCAGAGTGCCAGCCGCGCGGCCAAGTTGACCCAACAAATCCTTGCCTTCAGCCGTCAAAGCCCCATTGACCTTCATCCCGGAGATTTGGAGAATATCGTGCGAGAGGTTGTTGGCCTTCTTCAGCAAACCATTGATCGAAGGATTTTGCTCACAGTAAAGGCTGCGCAGAAATTACAGACTGTTCTCATCGATGACGATTCGATGAGCCAGGTGGTGATGAATCTTCTTGTGAATGCGCGAGATGCTTTAATTGGCCAGATAGCTCAGGAAACCGCCGAGAGTGGAACATCAGGAAGGCGGCCAATGATCCGGATTAGATTGGACGATGTGCGGATAGAGGTAGACTTTTGCCGGTCTCACCCCGGAATGGAAGTGGGAGATTATGTGCGCCTTATTGTCGAAGATAATGGCCCGGGGATTGATCCGGAAATTCGTGGCCGTATTTTTGAACCCTTTTTCTCAACAAAAGAAATTGGAGAAGGGACCGGCCTTGGCCTGTCAACAACGTATGGAATCGTTAAACAGCACGGTGGCTGGATCGGACTCGCAGAGACATCGAGAGAATGGACTTGTTTTGAGGTCTATCTTCCCTGTGTGAAGGAACTGCCCGAAGAAAAGGACCCTGAGGTGAGGGGGACGGTAAAAGGCGGAACGGAAAGAATCCTATTTGTTGATGATGAAACTTTTATACGGCAATTGGGACGGTCAATCCTGAGCAAATGCGGTTATTCGGTTCGCCTGGCCTCGAATGGAAGCATGGCTGTGAAAATCTTTAAGAAGGACATGGAGAATATCGACCTTGTGATTCTGGACCTGACACTGCCTGGAATGTCCGGTTGGGAGGTTTTCTCTCAACTTCGTGTAATCAATCCCTCAATCAAAGTTATTATATCCAGCGGCCACCACATTCCTGAAGACAGCTCCATCCAACGGGATGCTGAGGTTGATTTTTTTCTAAAGCCCTACCGGCCCGATCAATTGGCCAAAAAAGTCCGCGAGGTTCTGGACAGACCTTAAGGAAGCTCTGAATAAGTCATGAATTGTTTTTTTAAGGGCAATCATGTCCCGTTTCCACCTTGCAAATCTTGAAAATAGCGGGCTATGCTCTGCGATTTGCGCCTTGAATCGAAACATTTTATCTCCTGAAAAATTCAACCCGGACTTCATCAGGGCTTCCTTAAGCTGTTTTTGATTCTTTTCTCCCTTCAAAAGACAGTGTTTCTTTTTTATTCGCCCGTTGACAAGCCAAAAAGGGATGATAGACTTTATGTCTGGCACCTGTTTCCGGTGATATCTGCGCCCGATATCGTTTATTCATCCTATAAGGCCGTCCATGTCTTCATTTATTGATCTCAAAGGCATAAACCGGATGGAAAAAATCCCTCTATCCCGACCGAGTTGGCAGGGGATTTACTACATCCTTGCTGTCTTTAATCTTGTGAGTATCCTTCTCAGTGTCTATCTCATGCACGGAATTATGGAGACCTACAATCACTCCATGGACGAGACACAGGTCTGGGTGGATCGTCTGAACCGGTATTCTTCTCTTCGTCGTTTAAGCGGTATGGTGAATGCCCCCGGAAAGCGGGTCTTTGCTTCTGGGGACGTGATTTCTGAATCCGAAGATATGAAAATGGCGAGCCTTGCATTTTACCGCGAGATGGCACTGGTGAAGGAAGAGCTCCGCCTGAATTTGCAAAATCCGGAAGGGGTGGCGCTTTTGGAGGATCTTGATGAAATCGAAAAAGGAATTGATGAGGTCGTCTCTGGGGCGGAGGAGATATTCCTTTCCTTCTCTTGGGATCATCTGGAGGTGGCCGCCAGGCAGATGGCATCGATGGATCGTCTCTATTCCAAGGCGGATGAGAGGTTCACGGCTCTCCTGAATCGTGTTCATCAGGCCCAGATATCTAATTTTTACCGCAACAACGCAAAGGCAGGCTTTCTGCAAAGATTCGAGTATGTCCTGGCAGGATTTATCCTGGTGATGGTTTGCGGAGCGACTTTTTATGGGCGAAAGCTGTTTCTTCAAGTGGAGGAGACCGCGCGGGAAAGAGAAGACCATCTGAAGGCCTTAGGCAGGAGCGACGAGCGATTTCAGATTGTGGCACGCGCGACCAATGATGCGGTATGGGACTGGAATCTCCTGACGGGCCGCGTGGAATGGAACATGAACGTTCAAACTCTCTTTCGGTATCCGAAGAGCGAGGTCGGCCACGACATTCATTGGCGGAATGCACAGATTCATCCGGAGGATCGTGAACGGACGCTGGCCGGGATCCAAAGTGTGATTGATCTAGGTAGAAAATACTGGTCGGAAGAATACCGTTTTCGAAGGAAAACGGGTGATTACGCAGATATCATTGACAGAGGCTACGTTGTTCAGGATGACTCGGGACTTCCGGTGAGGGTCATCGGTGCCATGATGGATATTACTGAACGTAAACGTGTTGAGCGGCGCCTTGATCAAGAGAGATCTTTCGTACAATTATTGGAGTTGGTCACGGTTGCTGCAAATGAGGCCACCACAGTCGAAGAGGCGATTAGCGTCGTCGTTTACCAGGTGTGTGCCCACACTGGTTGGCCGGTTGGGCACGCCTTTCTGAAAGCTGGAGCGGAATCCGGAGAGCTATACCCTACTGATGTGTGGCATATGGATCATCCCCAGTTGTATGACTCACTACGGAAAATCACAGAATCACCTTCTTTTTCTGCAGAGGCGGGTTTACCGGGCCGGGTCCTTTCGACGGGGAACCCGGTCTTTATCGAGGATGTTGCATCGGATTCCAAGCTTCCGAGGGTAAAAGGGTTTATCGAGGTTGGTATAAAGACCGGTTTTGCCTTTCCCTTGTTGGTGGGGCGGGAGGTTGTGGGTGTTTTGGAGTTTTTCTCTCCCACGGCTTTGAAACGGGAGGAATCTTTTTTGAATGTCATGGCCTATGTCGGCACCCTCCTTGGGAGGGTTGTAGAACGGAAGCGTGCCGAGGCAAAACTTCACCATTCTGCTCATTATGACGCTTTGACGCAACTGCCAAATCGCGCCCTGTTTCACGATCGACTCGAACAGGTGATGCTGCACGTTCGCCGGCATGAGCGCCTGGTCGCTCTTTTCTTTATTGATCTTGATCGCTTTAAAGTGATTAACGATACGCTGGGACATATCGTCGGAGATCAGTTGCTGAAGGCCGTGGCCAAGTTGCTGGAAACATGCGTGCGCCCCGGGGACACCGTCTCCCGTTTCGGTGGTGATGAATTTGTATTGATCCTTTCGGACATTGCAAAAGTAGAAGATGTAAGCATAATTTCCGACAAGATTTTACATGCCTTCTCGAAGCCCTTTTTCATAGAGGGTCACGAGTTGTTCATCTCGGCCTGTATCGGTGGGAGTCTTTATCCGGCGGATGGGGACAATTCTAATGATCTCCTGAAAAAGGCTGATATTGCGATGCGTCAGGCAAAAGAGTGCGGGAGAAACAACTTTCAGTACTATTCATCTACGAAGGATATGCGAACAATTGCTTCTCTGACAATGGAGAATAATCTTCAGCGGGCGATCGAGCGGGAGGAGTTGCTCTTACATTATCAGCCTCAGGTGGATATTGCCTCAGGACGGGTGGTCGGGATGGAAGCCCTCGTGCGGTGGAACCATCCTGAGATGGGGCTGGTGTCGCCTGGAAAATTCATCCCTCTGGCGGAAGAGACGGGATTGATTGTTCCGATCGGAGAGTGGGTTCTCCGAACGGCCTGCAAGCAGAATCGGGCCTGGCAGGAGATTGGCCTTCCACCTATCCGCGTGGCGGTTAACGTCTCCATGCGTCAGTTCCAAACGAACAATTTTATAGATATCGTTTTGAAGGCTTTGAAGGAATGTCGGCTGGATCCTCATTTCCTGGAGATGGAGTTAACCGAAAGTCTCCTGGCACAAAAAGAGGGGGGGGAGACGGCTGCCCAATTACAAGAATTGGGCAATAAAGGGATTGCGATCACAATCGACGACTTTGGGACGGGATATTCGTCACTGAGTTACTTGAAGCGATTCCCGATCAGTTGTTTGAAAGTCGACCAGTCCTTCGTCCAGTCGGTGACATTGGGCGCGAACGATGCCGCCATTGCAAAAGCCGTCGTCCGAATGGCCCAAAGTTTAAATCTTCGGACCCTTGCAGAGGGGGTTGAGACGGCAGAACAACTTGCCTATTTTCGCTCAATACATTGTGATGAAGTGCAAGGATACTTCATCGCCCGGCCTGTTTCGGTTGAAAAGGCCGAGGAGTTCCTCGTAAGCTCCCTGAAAAATGTAGGAAGTTGACCGCCGCACTGCGTCTGGGCCTATTGTTCTTTCAGGATGGAGCTGGTGGGGGCATGAAGATGAGGGCTTGGCTTGCTAACGGGCTGAAGCATCCCCGCCCAGAGTCAGGACGGGGATGCTTCAGATCTCTCTCTATTCTGTAATCTTCTGGATATCTTTTGGAAACAATACAATCTCGATTCGCCTGTTTCGTTGTTTTCCTTCCTCAGTGTCATTCGACGCGATAGGACGGTACTGAGACAGGCCGAGCGCGATAAGGTTGTTTGGATCCACCCCTTGTTCTGAAAGAAAACGAACGACTTGGGTTGCCCGTGACGTGGAGAGTTCCCAGTTGGTCGGAAACTTCTTTTTTATTCTCGGCCCGATCGGGACATTGTCGGTATGTCCTTCAATCCGGATATCATTCTCTTTGACACTCTTTAAAACAGAGCTGACCTTTGCAAGGACGGCCTTCCCTTTATTTGTGACCTCGCTGCTTCCTGAAGAAAAAAGGATCTTATCAACGATTTCAACTGTAAGCCGATTTTTTATCTGAGAAATTTTGATGCTTCCTTCAGAGATCTCTTTTTTGAGTCGGCCAACCAGGTTCTTTCGTGCCTTGTTCGATTCCTTCAGTTCCCGCTCTCTTTGGGCTGCCTCTTCTTGCGTCACCTGAAAGCGCTCACGGACCTTGTCTAGGATCCGTCCGATGTTGGCCAATTCTGCATCGCGCTCTGAAAGAAGGTCCTGAAGCGCGAGGTGAGCCTGAACCCGTTCAGCAAGCTCCGCTTCAAGGGATGCAATTTCCTGTTTCTTTTTCCTAATGTCAGTTTCGTGCTCTCCTTTTAGCTTGATCATCTTGTTTTTTAATTCTTGCTGTGTCTTGCTGCCCATATCCTTTGACAGGGCCAATTGCTCTTCCAGAACCCCGATACGGTTGCCCAGGGTGGTTTCCTGGTCAGCGGCAGCCTGCCTGGCGTCCGCTAGGTTGGATTCTGTCATCTTAAGCTGTCTTTTCAGCTTGGAGAGTTCTTCTTCAAGCATGGCCCGTTTGCGGGTTTGGTTTTGTAATTGTTCGGAAAGGGATTGTGTCTCCGCAACTTGCGTCTCAAAACGGCTTTTGGTTACGCACCCTCCGAAAAGAAAAGGAATAAGGACTGATGTCGCTGCGATCCATCTGAATGTTTGTTGTTTCATGGTGTGCCCTCCTTACCATTAAGTCATTTCACCGACGGGTCTGCTTAACTCTGGATTTGTGTATCGCTAGCACATCGGAAGCCGAATCCCTTATTCCTTATTTCCGGTGTGAAGCGGCTTCTGTTGTAGACCGGAGAGGAAAGGCCACAACCGTAGGACATGCAATTATACCAGGACCCTCCCCTGAGGACCTTGTTTCTTCTGCCGTAGTGAATGTTGTTGACTCGATTCCCGGGGTAGGGGAGGTACCAGCTGCTGGTCCACTCATAGACGTTCCCGGCCATATCGTATAAGCCGTAGGGGCTTTTTCCATTTTCGAAGCTCCCGACGGGCATGGTCCCTCCTTTCGACACCGCTATTCCCTTTGAGAGTGAATGTTGGGGGGTGTTTGCTTTGTTGGCGTCGAACTGAACACCCCAGGGGAAATGCCGTTGGTCGGTTCCTCTTGCGGCCTTCTCCCACTCAGCTTCTGTCGGGAGACGTTTTCCCTTCCATTTGCAAAATGCAACCGCTTCATGCCAACTGACGTAAACAACAGGATGATTGGCCTTTCCAGGCGGATAGGTCCCTCTCCGCCAAAGGAGGGGCGTGGACGTTCCGGTCGCCTTGATATACTCTTCGTAGTGGGCGTTGGTGGTTTCATAAAGATCCATATAAAAGGCATTTACCTCAACGATATGGGCAGGGCCTTCATCTTCGTTGCCTTCACCTTCCGCTGCCGGTCGTCCCGGACTCCCCATCGTAAAAGGACCTTCCGGAATCAGGACCAAAGTCTGCGGGATGATCTTTTCTCCAGGGGCTTGGAGGGGCTGCGAGATCGGGAGGACACGTGCCGGAAGTTTCGGATTTGTCCCATGACACTCCTGGCATTCGGGGTTGGAGATGTCGGTCAGCAAACTTGAGGTGTCTGCATGACAATGCCGACACTCTCCTTCCAGCTTTTGTTTTTCTATCAGCAGGCTTGCCGCCCGCAAGCCTTGCGGGATGAGATTGCTTGTGATCGACAGGGAGAAAGAAAGAGAGAGGAGGATCACAAACCAGAAGCTGACCTGATTTACGCTCATCGGTCGATCCCCAACTCATCCCACATCTGATCGATCTTCTGAACAACCTGTGGGTCCATCTCGATCGGTTTACCCCATTCCCGTTTTGTTTCAGGATATATTTTTGTTGTTGCATCAATCCCCATCTTTGAGCCGAGTCCCGGTTCGGATGAAGCGAAGTCGAGATAGTCGATCGGCGTGTTCTCGATGATGAAGGTGTCTCTTGCCGGATCAACCTGCGTGGAAATCGCCCAGATGACATCCTCCCACTTTCGAATGTTGATATCAAGGTCTACAATGATAATGTACTTAACATATAGAAATTGTTTAAGAAATCCCCATATTCCCATGATAACCCGCTTGGCATGGCCCGGAAATTCTTTCTTCATAGAGATGACGGCGACACGGTAAGAACAGGCCTCCATCGGGAGGTGGAAATCGCCAATTTCAGGGAAGTGCTCTTTCAGAAGTGGGAGGAAAATCTTGTTTAACACTAGACCGACCACGGCATCCTCACGCGGCGGGCGTCCTGTTGTGGTTGTGAGATAGATCGGATCTCGCCGATGCGTAATACATTTGATTTGGAAGATCGGGAAAGACTCGACGGCGTTGTAGAAACCGGTATGGTCTCCATGAGGCCCTTCTTCCGCCATTTCTCCAGGATGAATTTCTCCTTCAATGATAATCTCGCTGGTGGCAGGAACTTCGAGGTCGATGGTCTTGCATCGGACGAGGTCAAGCTGTTTCTTCCGAAGAAGTCCTGCAAAGTGATATTCTCCGATTTGATCCGGGACCGGAGTAACTGCGGCGATGGTTGTGGCCGGGTCGCAGCCAATGGCAACGGCCACCGGCATCGGTTTGCTCTGAGCCATCCATTCCCGATAGTGCTTTGCCCCGCCGCGATGTTCGAGCCAGCGCATGATTGTGGTCTTTTTGTCGAGCTGCTGCATCCTGTAAATGCCGACGTTGTATTTATCGTCTTCTTTAGAAGGGGATCGTGTAATAACGAGGGGCCATGTGATCAGGGGGGCGGCATCATCGGGCCAACAGTGAAGGATCGGGAATTGATCGAGGTCGATCTCATCCTCTTTCAGAACGACCTCCTGGCAGGGCGCCCGGAGGCTGCGCCTGGGAGAAAGATGGAGGATTCTTGCGTAAAAGGGGAGGTGCTTCACCGCATCGATAAATCCTTTCGGCGGTTCAGGGTGTTGGAGAAAGGCCAGGAATTCCCCGATCTCATAGAGCCCCGACTCATCCGTATTCAATCCGAGTGCAACCCGCTCAATCGTGCCGTAGAGGTTGATGAGTACCGGCATGCGGTGTCCTTTAACATTTTCGAAGAGAAGGGCGGGCCCTCCGCGCTCAATGACCCGGTTGTAGATCTCTGTGATTTCGAGTTTTGCATCGACCTCTTTTTTAATGCGAATGAGCTGACCGACTTCTTCGAGGTGATTAATATATTGGCGCAGATCCTGGTAAGCCAAAGTTGCCTCCTCTTAAATTAATAAATGATAATGAAGCACTATTCCGGTTAATACCACCAGCCCAACCCAGACATGGGATCGAAAAAAAAAGAAGAGCGTAGATCTCGAGAGGGCATGGCGGAGCCTAAGACTCTGATAAGCGAATAAGAGGCCGATCCCGCCCACACTGAGGTAGTAGACCGGGGTCATTTGCATTTGCCGTCCGGTGAGGGTCAGAAAGAAAATGACGAGGGCAAAAAAGATGCCGACAGCAAACCAGGCCTGCCTGCCGAAAAGAACTGCCGTGGATTTGATTCCGGCTCGAATATCGTCGTCCCGGTCCATCATGGCGTAGATAGTGTCATATCCCGTCGCCCAGCTTAGGTTGGCCAGGAGAATCAAAAAAGGAGTTGCGGAAAGTTCATTCCTGACGGCGGTCCAGGACATGATAATCCCCCAGCTGAAGGCAATCCCGAGAACAAGCTGGGGAAGATGGGTAAATCGCTTTGCAAAGGGATAGAGCAGGGCGACTAAAAGGGCTGCAAAGCTGAGGAGGACTGTGAAAGGGTTGAGCATTAGGACCAGGAGAAATGAGAAAGTGACGAGGCAGGCCAACGTGAAAATGGCGTCCTTCATCGTCACGCGGTGTGATGCGAGTGGGCGATCTTTTGTCCGTTCGACTTTCGCATCAAGCTTTTGATCAGCCATATCGTTTGCGACGCATCCGGCGCTGCGCATCAGAAAGGCGCCAAGGGTAAAGATGACGAGGTGCTTCAAACTCGGCCTTCCCGCTGAGGCGACGAAGAGAGACCAAAGCGTGGGAAGCAGGAGCAGAAGGGTGCCGTATTGTTTCTCCAGCCGCATCAACTGTGCAAGGTCCTTTCTTTTCTCCCAATAGGACTTTGTAAAATTTCCGGCGTGTTTGAAGGCTTGGGTGGTCAAGGTTCGTTTCCTCTGTTTGCACATCGAAAACCGAGATCTTCCAGCCGCTCTGTCGGCGGATCATATGAACGTGTTGCGGCACGGGCGCTCACCTCCCGGACCCGCTCGTAGCCTCCGGCCTGGTAGTGCCCTAGAGAATGGTAAGAAAGGCCACGGACAACGCGGTATTTCATCCCGAAATCTTTGTCCCGGTATTGGCTGCCTGAATAAGGGAGGTACCAGCTTTCGGTCCATTCCCAGACATTGCCGATCATGTCTGCGACCCCGTAAGGGCTGAGACCCTCCTTGTAAGTTCCGGCAGGAGCCGTATGAATCAGGATATCCGCGCCGGGTGCCAGATGGGCCCGGTCAAGGTCAAATTGATCTCCCCAGGGATATCGACGCCCGTCTGTACCACGCGCTGCCTTTTCCCATTCTTCCTCCGTCGGAAGATGCTTTCCCGCCCATTGACAGTAGTCGTTAGCGTCGTACCAGTTGACATAACTTACAGGATGATTTCCTTTTCCGGCTTTATATTGGCCGTTGATCCAATGGGGCGGAGGTGGATACCCGGTCTCGCGGATAAACTGCAAGTAGTCCTCTTGTGTGACTTCGTGCCGGTCAATGAAAAAGCCGTCCAGGACGATCTCCTGACGGGGCTGTTCATTTTCAAACCAGGGGCGGGGGAAGCCGAGCCGGATGGCTTCCTGATTCACATCTATTTCGTCGGTTCCCATGACAAACGGGCCGGGAGAGATCCAGGCCATATTTTCCGTTGCTGTTCTGTTGGAGTTATCTGTTGACACGCCTGAGATAGATACGCAACCGCTATTGACGATGCTCAGGACAAGAAGGAAGAGGTGTGAGGCGAAAAGACTTCGCGGATATAGGCTGAAGCCTGATCCGATATGTTTATGCGATAACGTCTTGCCCAAAACAAGGTGTCCTGTGAGAGTCCAAGTCCTTCTGCGGTATCCGGAAACGGGAGATGGCTTATCTCGAAGCGGTCTCGGAATGTCTGGAGACCTTTTTCTTCGATGATTTGGCCGAGAGGCTTTTTCCCTGACTTCATCTCCTGGTAGAGTTCCGGTTTTAATCGGGAGATGGGAAATGTTGAAACCGCAGACAACAATCCTGTGCCCTGAGGGATGCGTCGATCTGCTCTTTCCAAAGCGTCCGCGTCTGGTGCGAGCGGGCGACCGCTCCTCAGCCAGACCCGCCGTTCATAGCCCCACTCCCCCTTCGGAATTTCGATCCTTTCTGAAAGGGCATCACTGATCAGAATCTCACCCTGACGTTTAATTTCTACGTCGACCGACCGAAGCGTCAGGGCCTTAAGGTGTTTGGTTACGGTCCCGCTTGATGTAAGGAGTAATCGAAGGGAGGGGGTAATCGCATTTTTCCGGCAGTAAGTCCAGAACGCCTCCAGGTTAACCCAATCTTGTTCCATGTGGATTTCATCCTACTTAAATCGTAATTTTGTGTCA
Organism: Nitrospiria bacterium; assembly: GCA_046756865.1. Taxonomy (GTDB): domain Bacteria; phylum Nitrospirota; class Nitrospiria; order SBBL01; family JAADHI01; genus DUAG01. Next base: position 11,110 of record JBHHXE010000008.1, read on the forward strand.
AGTATCAAGGGGATTGGGCCTTACGAAGCCCAGATCTCCTTCAGGCCTTATAAGACGCCTTGATGATTTGATAGGCTTCCACCACGCGCCGGAGGCTGCTTTCGGAACTTCGGTCTCCTCCGTGGGCGTCGGGGTGGTATTTCTTGGCCAGTCGGCGAAAGACCGCAGTAACTCGGGACATGCTGCTTCCTTCCTTCAGATCCAGGGTTTGGTAGGCTTCTGCCAGGGAAGAGATTTCACCTCTGGATGTGGGGAACCCGTTCCCTCCCTGCTGGCTGAAATGCCTGAAGAAATCAGAAAGGCGGGAAGAAGCCCGCCTCCTTCTGCGAGGCCGCCGAAAGAGGTTGGATTCAAGTTCGTCCAACAGGTCGGCAAGATAATCAAGGCGCCCTGCCGACTGCTGTAAGCAGGCCACGGTATCGGCTTCATTGATCTGCTCCTTCAGATTTAAAAAGAGCATCTCAAAACGATCGATCTTTTCTTCAATCTTTAAATAGTTCAAAACCTCTGTCTCGTAGTACCGATCGAAGGCATAAGACAGGCTTTCTTGAAGGATCTTGTTCAGGCCGGAAAGGTGGTCCTGGAGCTTTTTTTTCCGTTCGCTCAGCGTTTTTGAGGAGCTTGAGTAGTGGGTCATTCCCCCTCGTCGAGTTGCTGGTGAGGCGCTTATTTGTCCACGCGAAAATATCTTGCATCGGGATGGTGAAAAGCCAGGGCCGAAACGCTGGATTCTGGATCCATCATGTTTCCCTCGGTGAGTTCGACTCCGGTTGCAGCGGTGGCCTTTAAAAGCCGGAAGAGCTTTTTCTGGTCGGACATATCGGGACAAGCCGGGTAGCCAAAACTGACCCGGATGCCTCTATACTTGTTTTTTAGGGTGTCCGCAATGCTCATGCCTTCCGGGTCTCCGATTCCCCAGTCTGACCGTATTCGCTTGTGTAGCCATTCGGCGAAGCCTTCCGCTCCTTCTATCGCGATGGCCTGGAGCAAGTGGGAGCGGAGGTAGCTGCCCTCCTCCTTCCAGGTCTCAGAAAGGGCGCGGACCCCGTGTCCGGTGGAGACGACAAACAGGGCGATGCTGTCTATTTCCGCCTGTTTTGTGCTCCTACAGTAATCAGAGAGACAGAGATGGTCTCCATGCTGTTGGCGAAGGAAGGTAAAGGTTTCAAGAGGACGTTCCGGGTCGGCCGGATCATAGACCATCAGATCATTTCCCTTAGATCTGCAGGGGAAGAAACGATATACGCCCCTGGCGCGAAAGTATCCCTTGGCCAGGATTTCTTCCTTGAGGGCCTCAACCGTGGCAAAAAGCGTTTCTGCTTTTTCATCTTTTTCAGAAAGGAGACGGTCTATATTTCCCTGGAGTCCCAGGTGTTTTCCGTAGAGCATCGCGGGATTAATGAAGTCAAAAATCTCACGGAGTGGTCCTTCTGTGATGACATGAGGGATAAAGTCGGGAGGTTTCGGCAAGGCGTGGTTGTTGCGCACGGAGGAGTGGAACATCTGTGCGGGGGAAGGGGCCGGGCGATTTTTCATCTCCTCGGCCCTCTTGCGTATCGCAGCCTGATCCGTCTTGAGTTTGTCAAGTAATTTGGGCCGTGATTCCGAATCGACCAACTGGTTCGCCAGCCTGAGTCCATCCATGGCATCTTTGGCATAGAGAACCGGGCCGGTATATTGAGGCGCGATCTTTGCGCCTGTAAAGCGGGGAGTGAGCGCTGCGCCTCCGACCAGAATCGGAATCGTAATCCCTGCATTTTTCAAATCCTGTGCGGTGATGGTCATCTGAAGAGCCGATTTGACCAGGAGGCCGGAGAGGCCGATCAGGTCCGGGTTTTCTTTCTGCACCGCAGAAATCAGGACGTCGGGTGCAACCTTGATCCCGAGGTTGATGATCTCAAAGCCATTATTGCCAAGAATGATCTCAACCAGGTTTTTCCCAATATCGTGGACATCGCCCTTTACCGTGGCCAGCACCATTTTCCCCCGGCTGGCGGCGTCATTCTTGTCGATAAAGGGTTCCAGGTGCCGGACTGCCGCTTTCATGGCCTCGGCTGACTGGAGCACCTCAGCAACAATCAGTTCATTGTTGTTGAAGAGCCGCCCGACTTCATCCATACCGGTCATCAAGGGGCCATTAATGACATCAAGCGGCGGGGCCTCCTTCAGTTTCAGATCGATGTCGGCAGTCAGGCCCTCCTTGGAACCCTCAACAATATATTGTCCCAGGCGTTCATCTAGCGGAAGATCGAGCTTTTTTTTCTTTCCCCTACTTCCTTTTTTGTCCTTAAAGTGAGCGGCAAAGCGCGCGACCGGGTCTTCTCCTCTCCAGAAGAGAAGATCTTCAGAAAGAAGACGCTCTTTTTCCGGGATGGAAGGATAACGCTCTAGTTTTTCAGAGTTGACGATGGCGTAATCCAGGCCGGCCTGAACGGTGTGGTAGAGGAAGACTGAATTGAGAACCTCGCGGCCGGCGGGCGGAAGGCCGAAAGAGACATTGCTGATGCCGAGGATGGTCTTGACCCCCGGGAGCGTTTTCTTGATTTCGCGTATCCCCTCAATGGTCTCCCGGGCAGAGCCGATGTAGTTTTCGTCACCAGTGCCAACGGGGAAGACGAGCGGATCGAAGATGATATCGTGAGGGGACAGGTGGTAGTTCTCTACCAGAAGCTTGTAGGAACGCAGGGCAATCTCAACCTTTCGTTTACGGCTGACACCCATCCCCTGGTCCGGGTCTTCATCGATACAACCGACGACCACGGCCCCCCCGTATTTTTTTAGGAGAGGAACGATCTTTTTGAAACGCGCTTCTCCTTCTTCCAAATTTATGGAGTTGATAATACATTTTCCCTGACAGCGCTTCAGGGCTGCCTCAGCCACTTCATCGTCGGTCGAGTCAATCATGATCGGAACCCGGATTTTCTTTGTCAGGAAGTTCAGGAAGGCCTCAATATCGGCCAATTCATCCCGGTCGGGGTTTGCCATACAGACATCGAGGACTTGCGCCCCATTCTTGACCTGAGATCGTCCGATCTCGGCTCCCTCTTCATACTTTCCCTCTACGATCATCTTCTTGAATTTCCGGCTGCCGATGACATTTGCCCGCTCACCAACAATGATCGGTCGGTTTTCCTCCTCGATCTGGAGGAAGTCGATTCCGGAAACGGCCGTTACTAGGCTTCTTTTGGGACGTCTCGGTTTTTGGTCCTTCACCATCTCTGCGATGGACGTGATATGCGAGGGGGTTGTCCCGCAGCAGCCCCCGATCAGATTGACCCAGCCCGCTTCCACAAAACGGAGAAGTTTTGTGGACAGTGATTCAGGTGTTTCTTCGTAGAGGCCCTCTTCATCCGGCAGGCCGGCGTTCGGGTAGATACTGATCAGGGTTGTCGCCATCTCATTCAGCGAGCGAATGTGATCAGTCATAAATTCCGGTCCGGTTGCGCAATTCAGACCGATAGATAAAAGAGGGAGGTGTTCGAGAGAGGTATAGAGGGCTTCGACCCCCTGCCCGGCCAGCATCGTTCCGGTCTGCTCGATGGTGGCCGAAACCATAATGGGAAGTGCAATGCCTGTTTCCGATTCAGCCTGGATCAGTCCGATGACGGCTGCCTTCAAGTTCAGGGTGTCCTGCGCCGTCTCCAGGAGGAGGAGATCAACGCCTCCTTCAATGAGTCCGATGGACTGAAGTCTGTAGGAAGCGACCAGGTCGTCGAATGTAATTCCTCCGGTGACGGTGATGGCTTTCGTCGTCGGTCCCATCGATCCGGCGACGAAGCGGGGCTTCTCGGGCGTCGAACATTTTTCAGCGGCCGCCCGGGCCAGTTTCGCCCCGGCCCGGTTGATCTCCAGAACTTTTTCCTGCAGATCATATTCTGCCAGGACGATATCCATCCCGCCAAAGGTATTGGTCTCGACGATATCGGCCCCAGCGGTAAAGTAGGTTTCATGAATGGACTGAATCAGGTCCGGTCGTGTGATGTTAAGATTTTCATTACAGCCCTCCAGTGCGTCTCCCCCGAAATCAGCCGAGGTGGGATTTTTCTCCTGAATCATCGTCCCCATCGCCCCGTCCATGACGAGAATCCGCTCTTGAAGAAGGGCCTTGATCTGATCGCTTCGGTTCATGTCCCCATCTCAATCTAATGAACTTGCTTAAAATAAAACCATCTTACCAGAAATCGGGAAAGGTCGTCACGCACCACTTTTGTGTGGAGAGGGACCTTTAAAAATGCAGGCCGGAGGGTATTCCCGCATGTTGATAGGGGAGCGTCCTTTCAACCACTTCATCGATAATGATATCCGGCTTTTCCTGTTCGACGTACTTCTTCAAAGAATCGTAATTTAATCGTTCCGATATATATGTAGAACGGTGGAAATATCTTGAGATATAAGGGTGCAACGCTGTGAAAAATGAGTCTCTAAATATGACGGCATTCAGCGTTTGCGTTTCGCACACCATTGTATGTGTTTCTGTGTCCTTTGTACGAGACGGTTCATTTGTTGGATTGCATCGTCCTTTGAAAAGAGGTTGAGGACTCTCCTCTTTAATATTGTCAATTTTGGCCAGCCCCGCCAAATCGCCTCCACGAATGGATTGCACTTCGAATTGACCGTCATCCAGTCGCCAGGGGCTTATTTGTCCGGGAAAAAGAGGCTTGATTTTTTTCATAATTTCAAATTGCGCCGCATTTGCACCATAGTGGTTCCAGTGCGTGTTACTTTTGTAATAGACTTGATGGGTCTTCTTCTCCTCTAGCAGCGCTGGCCTTAAATCGGCTACAATAACGTCTGTATGCTCTTGTAAATACTGGGAAAGTTGATCTGTTGAGGATTTTCTGTTTTGTTTTGAGATGTACTCAGGAAACTTATCGAAATAAATAGAGTGTTTGTTGGGAGCGATCACATAAATATAGGCGATCCCCTTGTTCTTCAGCCAGTTTTTTGTCGTTGTGATGGATTTTGCGAAATTCTCCAGTTCTTGTTCTGAAAATAGATTGGCGTTTATAGCGTCACCCATCGGGTCGTCAAATCTTTTGTAGCCTGGTTTTATGCTCCCGAGAAACATCCACCCCTCTTTTCCAAAGGTAACATCATCTGAAGAGGATCGACCTCTAAGTTTTGTAATGAATTTGAAATACGTTTTGGTCAGCCTCTCACGCAACCCAAAATGATCAGAATAGTAGAGGTTTATCGCATCCGGATATGCGATAAATTCTTTTACTGAACCTGGAGGTGGGGGGAGTGTGCTAAGGTTCCTTCTTTCCACTCCTGACGATATTTTGTCCTCCTGAAGGAGTCCAAGGAATAAAGGGATGGATATCGCCAATCCAAAAATTAAGATAAGAATAATTTCGTCAGCCTTATATGGAGTGGGTTTCTTCAATTAAAACCGGAAATATATAAAGGGGTTGTAGGTTGAAGAAGCAATCTTCATGATGCTTAGCAGAAGAAGTGCCGATAAGAAAACAAGCCTCGGAGTGTGGCGAAGTACTGCTATATTGACCACACTGTTTTCAGAGAAACAGGACAGACGGTTTTTTAGCCAGGGGTAGACAGGCATCGAAAATATGAGCCCGATTCCAAAAAGATAAATTGATTCGTTTGACGTGACTCTTGCGAATTGGAGAGGTGTTGTCGGCCACTTTGCGATGTTGCCCATCGCGCTGAAGTAGTCTATCGCCTGGGTAAGGGTTTCTGTTCTAAAGAAAACCCATGAAGCGATGGTGATTAGGATTAGATAAAGATGTTGTATGGGCTTCCATGCCTTATTTAATATAGCGGAAAACCCCATGTGCTCGCTGGCCAGAAAAAACCCATGAAACAAGCCCCAGATCACAAAATTCCAACTTGCGCCATGCCAAAGGCCGGTTAACAGGAAAACAACGAGTAAATTACGATACACACGAAGCCTGGAATCCCGGCTTCCCCCCAGAGGGATGTAGACATAATCTCTGAACCAGGTTGATAAGGATATATGCCAGCGCTTCCAGAATTCTCGCAGGGATTTGGCAATATAAGGGTAGTTAAAGTTTTCGTGAAACCGGAATCCAAACATCCTGCCCAGTCCAATCGCCATATCAGAATATCCCGAGAAATCAAAGTAAATCTGAAATGTGTATGAAAGGATTCCAATCCAGGACAAAGGCATCGTCAGATCATTACCAGACAAGGAAAATACGTTATCTGCAACTTCTCCCAGGGGATTTGCTACCAACATTTTTTTTGCCAATCCCATAATGAAGCGTTGCACTCCACTTGAGACGAGCGATATGGAGTGAGAACGACATGAGATTTGCGAGGAAACATCGTGATAGCGAACAATCGGACCCGCGATGAGCTGCGGGAAGAGTGAAATATACAGCGCGAGATTGATGATATTGTTCTGCGCATGAACTTCTTTCCTGTAAACATCGACGAGATATGAAATGGCCTGGAAGGTGAAGAAAGAAATGCCTAAAGGGAGATGTATGGGTTCTAAGGAGAGAGGTGAAAAATCAAGCAGCGTCAGGAGCATACTGATATTATCGGCAATGAAGTTTGCGTATTTGAATGAGATTAAAAGGCCAAGATTTACAGAGATTCCAAGGGCGAGGTATATTTGCTTTTTATGGGCATTTTCTTGCGTACCAAAGATTAATCTTCCGAAGATGTAGTTTGAAATGATCGAGGCAATCATAATGCCAAGATAAAATACCTCACCCCAGGCATAAAAGAACAAGCTCATCAAAAGCAGGACAATGTTCCTGGATGTATTTGGAGATAAGTAATAGGTCAGCAAGGCAATGGGAAGGAAGCCAAATAAGAAGATAGGAGCGCTAAAAACCACAATAGGTCCTCATGTCATGCCACTCTATGGGGAGAGAACGTCCTTTAGTGTTAAGAAACAGAAAGAGCTAATCTTTTCTGACCACCATCCACATGTTGTCGCTGAAAGGAGGCCGGTCAAATAAATCGAATTGGTGGATGGTGAACCCCACTTTCCTGCACAGATTCTGCAAAGAGTCCGGCGTAAAGTAATTTACATGATCCGGATACCTGAATCCACACCAGCGTCTTCCCCTGAATACCCTGTTGATGGAGCTGTAATTCGGCACCTTTATGATCGCAATACCGTGCCGTTTCAATGTTCTGAGGCATTCCTGAAGCAATTGCTTCGGATTGATTTCGTGTTCCAGGAAGGCACTCATTAAGATTCCTGAAAAGAAATTCGCGTCAAATTCATCCAGGCCGGAGATTGCATCGTTATGGACAATCGCGCCACCCCTTTCTTTTAAGTTTTTATTCCCCGTTCTGGCCAGGTATTCGGAAATCTCAATCCCAAAGGGCGTATACTTGTGGTCGAGCGTCGCGAGAATCCCTCCGCCCCCGCAGCCGATGTCCAATACTTTCCCATCGTCCACGTGCCTCTCAAGGAGTCGAAAGAGCTTGTTCCGTTTTAAGACATCCCTTTTGAAAACCTTCAATGCGTCGCTGATCGACTGTTTTAGCGGTTCTCGCTTCCGCCGAGCAATCTTTTCGACCTCGGATGTTTTTTCCCATGCGGTTTCTTTCACCAGAGATTCGTAAACGGGTGCTATTTCCAGATAGACAAATCCGCATCCCATGCAGTTTTTAATTGTCCACCCGTTTTTTGAATATTTGCTAGGGGTTCCGACCCGATTGTCTCTGCTGCAAATCGGGCAAAGGCGGTGAATTGTTTTGGACATATTTCTCTTAATTGAGGTTCAACGCAAGAATTGGCGGGTCGCTTTTCCTGAGCCGACGATTCCGGGAAAAGGGGGATTCTGTTCTCTGGAATCAAAAAAAACGATCTCAAACGAAGACATCATACCAAATATTGACCCGACTCTCAAAGCCGGCGTCGTTGAAATGCTGATTCACCCGGATGTCAATCAGCTCTATTTCCGGCGATTATTTTTGTTGTATACCGGGTAATTCGCCTTAAATCATCCAGAGCGGGCCTCTGTTTTACCTCTATTTTATTCCGCCTCAAAAGATTTAGAGCATTATTAGGTGAATATTTTTATCTCTGGTGGGTTTTTACTTGACATATTGGGAACTTGGGGTATACTTCGGGAAAAAGTGGGATAAAGTGGGGATTGATGGAGGGAATCGGGTGTTTTTGGGGACATTTCATCATGCCCTGGACTCAAAAGGGCGTTTAAGTATCCCGGTAAAGTTCAGGGAAATATTAAACACCGAGTCAAATGGGACGATCATTATGACAACCGATCTTGATCTCTGTCTTGCGGCTTACCCGACGCATGAGTGGCAGTCATTCCTGGAGAAGGCGAAAAAACTGCCGTCGATGGATAAAGGCGTGAAGCGTTTCTTCCGGTTTTTATTTTCGAGCGCTTCCGAATGTTTACTGGATAAGCAGGGTCGTGTCCTTATTCCGACGAACCTTCGCGAATATGCCGGATTGAACGGGAATGCGGTTGTCGTTGGTGGTGGAAATAAATTTGAAGTCTGGAATCCGGGAAAATGGGAGGAGAGCGAGGCCCAGGTTTCTGAGAATGCCTCCCAGATCCAGGACACTCTGGCTGAACTGGGTATGTAATCGGGGAGGCTTGTCCCCGGACTAAATGTGAATATTTAGAGACCCCACCTTTAGAGAAGAAGATGGCAAGCACTGGCCTGGACAAAAATTCGGAAGAAGCGGAGTTGGTTCACCAGCCGGTTCTTGTCGATGCCGTCCTCGAGGCCCTGGCATGCCAGGGCCTTCCTTCGAAGGTCTATCTTGATTGTACGCTTGGTGCGGGCGGGCATACGGAAGCGATTTTGAACCGGACGGCCCCGCACGGAAGGGTGATCGCTTTGGACCGTGATAAAGAGATCCTGAAAATCGCAGCAAAACGCTTAAACCGTTATTCTGATCGGCTCATCATGCGCCAGGGGTCTTTTTTCGAGATGGGTCAATTGATAGAGGATCTCCAAATAACTGAAGTTGACGGGATACTGTTCGACTTTGGTGTCTCTTCTTTTCAATTCGATCAAGCAGAACGTGGATTTTCATTTCAAAAGCCGGGACCACTCGATATGCGGATGGACCGGGAGCAGAAGGAAACCGCAGCGGATTGGGTCAACCGTCTTTCCCAGGCTGAGTTGGCAGATGTGATCCGGCGATACGGCGAAGATCGCTGGTCCAGGCAAATTTCGTCCGGAATTGTTCGTTATCGGAATGAAAAAGGAGAAATCCTTCGGACCGAAGAGCTTGAAGGCATTATCTGGAAGGCGGTTCCCTCGAGATTTCGGCACGGGAGAATTCATCCGGCCACCCGGACATTTCAGGCCTTGCGGATCATTGTAAATCAAGAACTGGAGCAGATTGAATCAGGATTGGCCCAAGCCATGTCTCTCATGGCCATCGGGGGAAGATTGACTGTGATTTCCTTCCATTCTTTGGAGGATCGGTGCGTAAAGCAAACCTTTAAAAGGGCCGCTTCTAAGGGACTGTCCGGCGGGGAAAAGCGGTTCATCAATCTTTATAAAAAGCCGCTTGTCGCCGGACCGAAAGAGATTTCCCAGAACCCTCGGGCAAGAAGCGCGAAGTTGCGGTGCCTGGAGCGCGCAGCATGAAAGATCTTTTTAATGAGGAAGGGGCTGAAAAGATGTCACGGCTTTTGCTGATTGTCTTAGGGGGAGGGATTTTGGTCCTGTCGATTCTTTCCCTCTGGCAGAGGAACCAGATGGTTCGCATCGGATATGAGATTGAAAGGCTTCAGGAACAGAAAAAAGAACTGGTCCGAATACGAAAGGAGCTGCTTGCAGAGGCAGAGACCTTGAGTGCGGTAGATCGGATTGAAGAGATTGCGAGGGAACAGCTTGGCATGAAGGTGCCCCGCCATCAACAGCGTGTTTATGTGGATCAAGATCGAATCACCTCAGCCCGTATTGATGTAAATCGATCTGTTCGGTAGCAACCACGGCCAAAGGTCTTTGATTATGGTAAAACGAGCGGCCCATCAGTCAAATCGGTATCATTTTTTCTTTGTGACCGCGCTTTTTACCATTGGGTTTTTTATCGTCTTTCTGCGCTTGATTGTTGTTCAGGGAGTTCAGCACGATACCTGGCTGAAGCGGGCGGAGCGCGCGCATGAAAAAAATGTGCAGATTGATGCGGAACGTGGGTCGATTTACGACCGGACCGGCCGGACCCTTGCCATGAATGTAGAACTCCCTTCTGTTTATGCCGTTCCCAGGGCCATCTCTCACCCATCTTCCATCTCCCGAAAATTGGCGCCTCTCCTTGGCATGAGCCCAAAAATTCTCTACAAGAAACTCGCGAACAAGAAGCGTTTCACCTGGTTGTTCCGGAAGATTGACCCGGCGAAGGCAGAAAAGATCAGAGCGTTGAAAATCAAGGGCATTGGATTTGTGACAGAAAGCCAGCGGGTTTATCCGAAGCGGTCCCTCTTTGGGCATGTTCTGGGTTTTGCAGGCCTGGATAATCACGGCCTGGAAGGACTTGAGCTAAAGTATGATTCAATGCTCCGGGGAGAAACCGGATGGTTGGTGGTCGAGCGTGATGCCTTTGGAAAGTCGGTTTTTCTAAAGGGGCTTGACTATATTGTGCCGTCGAGAGGGAAGGATCTCCATCTCACGGTCGATGAGGTGATCCAGCACATCAGTGAGCGGGAACTTGGGCGTATGGTGGAGAAAACAGGCGCAAAAGGAGGAACGGTTATCGTCATGGACCCTTGGACTGGAGAGATACTATCGATGGTGGATACACCCAGATTCAATCCAAATACTGTAGGGAAACATCGGCCTTCCGAGTGGCGGAACAAGGCAATCACGGACATCTATGAGCCGGGGTCTACATTCAAGATTGTGACCGCATCTGCCGTCATTGAAGAGAAGCTGATCGAAGCGGATGAGATGATTGATTGTGAGGAGGGAAGGTATGCGGTTAAGGGTACCATGATTCACGACCATGAAGCCATGGGAATGGTCCCCTTCCACCAGGTGATTGCAAAATCGTCCAATGTTTGTACGGTAAAAGTGGCAGAGATTCTGGGGGAAACACGGCTGGCGGACTATATCAGGGCATTTGGCTTCGGGGAGCGCCTTGGGGTCGACCTTGTAGGGGAATCTCCCGGCTTGCTGCGGAAGAAGGAGCGGTGGTCAAGGCGTTCTCTAGCCTCTCTGTCTATCGGTCAGGAGATCGGCGTGACCCCACTGCAAATGGTTTCTGCGGCATCAGTTGTCGCAAATGGCGGCTGGCTGATGACACCGCATCTGGTCAAATCGATCGAGCAGGATGAAGGCATCCGATCTGCTCCGTCTCTGATTAAGCGAAGGGTGATTTCCGAGGGGACGGCAAAAGAGATGGTTCAGATCCTCAAAGGTGTTGTATCCGGATCGGGGACCGCGCAACTGGCTGAGATTCCCGGTTACCGTGTTGCCGGGAAGACCGGAACGGCCCAGAAGTATGATCGGGAGACGGGGCGGTATTCTCTCGATAAATATGTGAGTTCATTTGTCGGATTTGTCCCGGCAGAAGATCCGGTCATCACAATCCTCGTCGTCGTCGACGAACCGGAAGGTGAGGCCTGGGGAGGGACAGTTGCGGCGCCGGTATTCTCCGCCATTGGGAAAGAAGTCCTCCATTATCTGAAAGTGTATCCCCGGGGAGAGATGGAGGATGAATACTTCGAGGTCAAAGATAAATTGATACCGGATGGGGATCATCTCCTTCCTGTCGTTTATAAGAAGGGCCTAGGTGACGATATGCCGGAAAACTTGTCTCGTGTGCGGGGTCCGCTTTGGTGAAGGTGAACCATTGGTTGGAATCATTCTCTGTCCTGGAGTTATCAGGGAAAACCGACCTGGAGGTTGGAGAGATTGTATCCGATTCTAAGAAGGCATCTCCAGGCTCTCTCTTTGTTGCTCTAAAGGGAACAAAGGAGGATGGACACCGTTTTATTTCCGAGGCGGTGGATAGGGGTGCAGTTGCCGTGGTTCTGGAAGAGCCCATACCGGGAGAATGGTCGAGAGAAGATCCTTCTGTGACCTATATCCGGGTTGAAGATACCCGCCGCGCGCTCTCGCATTTGGCATCTACCTTCTTCCAGAATCCAATGGCCCATCTCCGCCTGATTGGCATTACGGGAACAAATGGGAAAACGACGACCGCCTTTCTCATCCAATCCCTCCTGGAGCATGCCGGGTTGAAGACCGGACTCCTCGGGACCATTGTTTACAATCTGGGAAGGCGGACTGTTGCAGCCCAGCAGACGACACCGGGATCATTAGCCTTGCAGTCTCTTTTCTCCGAAATGCGGGCGTCTGATGTAAGCCATGTGGCGATGGAGGTTTCCTCCCATGCCCTGGACCAGGGCCGTGTCGAGGCTTGTCGTTTTGAAACATCAGTGTTTACAAATTTGAGCCAGGACCACCTCGACTACCACGGGACGATGGAGGCTTATTTTGCTTCAAAAGAGAAGCTATTTGATCAGACCGATGGAAAGCGGATTGTTAACATTGATGATCCTTGGGGGCGCGCTTTGAAAAAGCGTCTTCCCTACCGGTGCTGGGGCATTGCGATTCAGGAGAAAGCGGATTTTTACCCTGAAAAAGTTATGGCAGGCGTGGATGGCATTCATATGGCGGTTCAGACCCCCGTTGGAGAAATAGAAATCAATTCTCCGCTGGTCGGTAAGTATAATATTTATAATTTGATTGCCGCGGTGGCTGTGGGTGTTGCTGTCGGCCTGTCCAAAGACGCAATCAGTGCGGGTATTGCCGGGATGAAAGGGGTCCCGGGGCGTTTCGAGAAGCTTGATCTGGGCCAGGATTTCATGGTCATTGTGGATTATGCGCACACACCGGATGCCCTGAAGCGGATCCTGGAGGCCGTGGCCATACTCTCTTCGGGCCAGATTATCACTGTTTTTGGATGCGGGGGGGACCGGGACCGCGGAAAACGGGCGCAGATGGGAGAAATTTCAGCTCGCTTGAGTCATCGGACGATTATTACCTCTGACAATCCGAGAACCGAGTCCCCGTCCCGGATTATTCAGGAGATCGAAGCGGGGATACTGGCCTTGCCGTCCGAGGTTGCGGGAGACTATGAAGTCATTCCTGACCGCCAGGAGGCCATCGCGCGTGGAATCGGTTTAGCCGGGAAAGGTGATGTGGTGGTGATTGCAGGAAAGGGACATGAGGATTACCAGATCATTGGACGGGAGCGGATTTTTTTTGACGACCGGGAGGTGGCACGCGCACTTCTGGCGGAACGGGTTCGGGGTTGATGTGGACGATCGAAGAGATACTTCAGGGAAGCGGGGGAAGGATCCGAGGTGGCGGGACGGATGAGCTTTCCATCCGGACCTTGCGCGGGTTTTCAATCGATACCCGAACGATTCGGCGGGATGATGTTTTTATCGCCATACAGGGGCCACATTTCGACGGCCATGACTTTGTTGCTGATGCTTTTAGAAAAGAAGGTGCCGTGGCGCTTGTCTCTCAAGCCGCTTTTAGACAAAGGGAGGCGGAATGGAGTCTACTTCGGAGGAAGCATTTTTTTGTTGTGGTGGAAGATACGCTTCAGGCACTTCAGGCGACTGCGAGGTGGCATCGCAGGCGTTTCAATATCCCGCTAATTGGCATTACCGGAAGTAATGGAAAGACGACCACGAAAGAGATGATTGCCGACATTTTGTCGCGCCGGGGGACGGTTCTTAAGAATGAAGGAAATCTGAACAACCATATCGGTCTTCCCCTTTCTCTTTTGCGCCTGCAGGAGGGGGATTGTGCGGCAGTCTTGGAGATAGGGATCAGCCGAAAGGATGAGATGAAGGAGCTTTGTGATATTGCAGCACCGACGGTGGGTTTAATCACAAATATCGGTCCAGCCCATCTGGCCGGCCTGGGAAACCTGGAGGGGGTTGCGCGTGAGAAAGGGAGGCTCTTTCAGTCGATTGGCCGATCCGGGGGGACCGCGATCATCAACTCGGATGATCCCTTTCTAAACCCTTGGACAGAAAAGTTGTCGTCGTTCTGGAGTTTCGGCCTTGCACCTTCAGCGGATGTCTCGGTAACGGACCTTGAAGAAAAAGGTGGCGGGATGACCTTTAATCTACATTTGAACCGGGACGGACATCGTAAACAGGGCGTGACCCTTTCCGCTACGGGGCGGCATCAGGTGATGAATGCCCTCGCGGCGGCGGCAGCTTCCGCTGTCTTGGGTGTGGGGCTGAATGACATTTGTGAGGGGCTCGGGGCCTTTCGTCCCCCGGAAAATCGAGGAGAAGTGATCAAGCTGAAAGGGCTTCATGTCCTGTTCGATGCCTACAACGCCAATCCGGCTTCGGTGAGGGCGGGGTTGGAGATGCTTACTTCTTATCGTCCCGGAGTGGAAGTGGGTGCAAAGCAGGGCCGTAAGTTGGCGATTCTGGGGGATATGTATGAGTTGGGCGATATAACAGAATCGGCACATTTTGACGTTGGAAGGTGGGCCGCTGAAATGGGTCTTGATGGCCTGATCACCGTCGGCGAGTGGGCGGAGAAGATGGCAGAAGGGGCGCGTCAGGAAGGACTCCCTGAGGCGTGCATTTCAATCCATCGGGATCTGGCGTCCGTGCAAATATTTATGCGAAAAGCCTTTCGCAAGGGAGATTGTATTTTGATCAAGGGTTCACGGGGAATGAAAATGGAAATCCTGCTGGACGCTCTTGAGTCGGAGGGATCTCACTGATGTTGTACAACCTGCTTTATCCACTCCATACCGTTTATTCCTTTTTTAACGTCTTTCGTTACATTACCTTTCGGACAATCTATGCCATCGTGACTGCACTGGTGATCTCTTTTTTGATCGGACCGTGGATCACCCGGCTTTTAACGCGGTATCAAATTGGTGAAGAGATCGGCGGTGACGGCCCGGAGTCACATAAACACAAGTCAGGAACACCCACGATGGGAGGTGTCATGATCCTCGTGGCTGTCTTGATCTCCACTGTCCTCTGGGCCGACATGACAAACAGCTATATCTGGCTGGTCATTTTTTCAACTGTCGGATTTGGCCTGATCGGGTTTAGGGATGACTATCTCAAGTGCGTGGTGAAGAACAAAAAGGGCCTGCTTCCGCGTTATAAATTTGGTTTTCAGATCCTGGCGGCACTTGTCGTTGCATTTGGGCTTTACCGCTCTGAGGCCTATTCGACAATACTATCTGTTCCCTTGTTTAAAGATCTTACTCCCGATCTCGGCATATTCTATATTCCCTTTGCCATCCTGGTGATTGTCGGCGCGTCGAACGCGGTCAATCTGACAGACGGACTGGATGGCTTGGCGGTCGGTCCGGTGATGATGACGGCGATGGCCTATCTTATTGTTGCCTACGCGACCGGTCGGACAGATTTTTCTGAATACCTGCTCATTCCCTACATCGAGGGTGCCGGGGAGCTGGCGGTCTTTTGTGGGGCAATTCTTGGTGCTGGGCTTGGCTTTCTCTGGTTCAATGCCTACCCGGCAGATATTTTTATGGGGGATGTCGGGTCTCTCCCCCTGGGGGCGGCGCTTGGGACTGTTGCGGTGATATCGAAGCATGAACTGCTCCTGGTGCTCGTGGGCGGTATTTTTGTGATTGAAGCGCTTTCAGTGATCTTTCAGGTTGTTTCGTTTAAGTCGCGGGGGAAAAGGGTTTTCCTGATGGCGCCAATACACCATCACTTTGAATTAAAGGGATGGCAGGAGCCTAAGATTGTGGTGCGGTTCTGGATTCTGGCGATTATACTGGCGTTGCTGAGTTTGAGTACGCTTAAACTGAGGTGAGGTATTGAACAGGGGTAAGATGATAAAAAGGGTTGCCGTTGTCGGCATGGGAAAAAGTGGTCTTGCCGCGGCCTCATTGCTCGCCGGAAAAGGGGCGGATGTTCTCGTGGTCGATGACATTCGGCAGGAGATCCCTCCTCTTTTTGACCGAGGTTCAACTTTATTCCCATCGGTTCGATTTCACCTGGGCGATTGGCGGGTGGAAGATCTTTTCTGGGCCGAGTTGATCGTTTTGAGTCCCGGGTTTCCCGTAACCAAACTTCCGATGGAGCGACTTCAGACGCTTAGGATTCCTGTGATCGGAGAACTTGAACTTGCTGCCGGATTGGTTGCTGCACCGATGATTGCGATTACCGGGACAAATGGAAAGAGCACAACCACGGCCCTTATCGGTGAGATCCTGAAAGAATGGGGGTGGAAGGTTTTTATTGGAGGTAACTTCGGCATTCCCCTTTCAGAGGCCGTGGGGCCGGATTGGGACTTTATCGTGGTCGAGGTTAGTTCTTTCCAATTGGAGACAGTCAAGTCATTTCACCCACGCATTGCGGCCCTGCTCAATATCACGCCTGATCATTTAGACCGATATGCCGATATGCGTTCCTATCAGGAGACAAAATGGCGGATTTTTGAGAATCAATCCGGAGGGGATCATGCGGTGATGAATCTGGATGATCCCTCGATGCTCCCTCCTTCTCCCGGGGGATCAACCATTCATTTCAGCCGGAATTATCGGCCCAGGCGAGGTGTTTACCTGCAGGAGGGCGAAATAATTTCAAACATCTGGGGAGAGCCGGAAACGATCCTGCGAACCCGGAATCTTCTGGTTAAAGGTCCACAGCATCTTGACAATGTTATGGCGGCTTCAGCGATGGCGCTTCTCTGCGGATGTTCGGTCGAAGGTGTCCGTCAGGCGCTATGCCGTTTCAGAGGGCTTCCTCATCGCATGGAGCTTGCGGGTGAAATCTCCGGTGTGACCTATATTGATGACTCCAAGGGGACCAACGTAGGGGCGATGGCCCGTTCAATAGAAAGCCAGGTTGCTCCGGTTGTTCTGATTGCAGGCGGCAGAGATAAGGAAAGTGACTTCACGCCCTTGCAGGGAATTGTTCAGGAAAAGGTCAAGCGTCTGATCCTGCTGGGAGAGGCCAGGGAAAAATTGGCCCGATGTTTTTCACACCACCCTGCTGTTGAATGTGTTGATTCAATGAAAGAGGCCGTTGAAAGGGCTGCGTCCTGTGCGAAACCAGGAGACGTTGTTCTTTTGTCTCCGGGCTGTACAAGTTTTGACATGTTCGGCGATTATGCCCACCGAGGTGATGTTTTTAAACAGGCCGTGGCGGAGTTGTCCTGTTGAGATCGAACAAGAGAAAATCGGGCCGAACCTCCCTTTTCTCTGGTGGGGAGAGAAGGGAAAGCAGTCGCCGGAAAAAGCGTGATGCTTTTCGTCAAGGCGATGGGGGGCTTGTGGTTATTATCCTGATCTTGCTTTTCCTGGGCGTCATCATGATTTATAGCGCGAGTGGGATTCTGGCAGAAAAAATTTACCAGGACTCCGCCCATTTCTTAAAAAAACAGTTTGTCTGGATAGGGCTTGGTGTGCTTTTATTTTTAATTTCGTCAAAGCTTCCACTCAAATGGCTTCGGGCATGGATTATTCCGATGCTCTGTTGTATTATCACGCTGTTGGGGGCGGTTCTTCTCTTTGGTGTTGAAATTAACGGCTCGCAGCGGTGGCTTCAGCTTGGTAGCCTTGCCTTCCAGTCTTCTGAAGCCGCTAAGCTTTTTACGGTGATTTATCTTGCACATTATATTGCAAAGAAAGGGAAACGGATTCGAGATTTTTCGGATGGATTGGCTCCTGCGCTGGCCGTGATTGGCCTCGTAGCCGGACTCATCCTGGTTGAGCCTGATTTTGGAACAACGGCCATGATTGTCATCATTGCCTTTTTACTCCTCTTTCTCGGAGGGGCCTCTCCGCGACACCTGTTGCCGATCGGAGGCTTGACAATTCCCTTCTTTATTCATTGGGTGATGAAGGCTCCTTACCGCCTTCAACGGGTCAAGACTTTCTTAAACCCCTGGCAGGACCCCTCCTCCAGCGGTTTTCAGATGATTCAGTCTTACCTGGCCTTAGGGAGTGGTGGGCTGGCCGGGACAGGTCTGGGCGAAGGAATGCAGAAGTTTTTTTTCCTGCCGGAGCCTCATACAGATTTTATCTTTGCCGTCATCGGGGAGGAGCTCGGCTTGTTTGGCACAGTGTCGATTCTCTGCCTTTTTGTTTTTCTTTTGTGGAAGGGGACAAGAATTGCACTGTCGGTTGATGATCCCTTCACGCGGATGCTGGCGATCGGAACGACTTTAATGGTGACACTTCCGGCTTTGATCAATATGGGTGTTGTGACCGGGCTTCTTCCGACAAAGGGACTTCCGCTTCCTTTTGTCAGTTATGGTGGCTCATCACTCCTGGTCAATAGTATTGCCGTCGGATTACTCTATAATGTTTCCAGGTTTTCCCAGGAACCCTCAATATCTCGATTACGGACCCTCGGGAGAAGGAGAGGATGAGAGTGGTCATTGCCGGTGGGGGAACAGGAGGGCATCTTTATCCGGGAATTGCTCTGGCAGAGACTTTTAAAAAATTGAAGGAGGATATGACGGTCCTCTTTATCGGGACAGCGCATGGAATGGGTCCAAAAATTATTTCTGAGAAGGGTTTCCCCTTTGAAGTGATCTCGGCGAAAGGCTTTGTCGGAAAGGGCTGGGTCTCCAGAATAAAATCGATTGGAATGATTCCGCTTGGGCTTATGCAGTCGGTTCTGATTCTGAGACGGTTTTCCCCGCAACTGGTTGTCGGGATTGGTGGATATGCTGCGGGTCCGATCCTGCTTGCCGCGGTCCTTCTCCGAATAAAGCGGGTCATCCTGGAGCCGAACCGCGTGCCTGGAATGGCGAACAAACTGATTGCCCCCTATGCTGATTTGGCCTTCGTGGCTTTCGATGAACTCCGTGAGACCCTTGGCACCCGGGTGGTTCGATCTCTTGGCGTACCGGTCCGGCCGGAAATCACCAACGCAGAGCGTCAGGTTTCTTCATCGGCGCCGGATGCCGGAGGTGACACCTTGGTCCTCTTGATCCTGGGGGGCAGTCAGGGCGCGCATTCGATCAACCAGGCGATGATAAAAGCGCTCCCTTTGCTGGGAAAATTGAAGGACAGGCTGTTCATCATACACCAGACTGGAAATCTTGATTGTGATGAGACCCGGGACGTTTATGCCAAGACGGGATTTAAATCGCATGTTGTGCCCTTTGTTGAAGACATGGCGGAGGCCTATGCGAAAGCTGATCTGGTGTTGAGCCGGGCCGGGGCCGGAACTCTCTCAGAATTGGCGGCAATCGGCCTGCCTTCCCTCCTGGTTCCGTTTCCATTTGCAGAGGGGCATCAGGAGAAAAATGCGGAAGCCTTTGCAGCTGCCGGCGCTTCCGAAATGATTTTGGATCGACAATTGAGTGGCATACGGCTCGCTGAGCGCCTCGAATTGCTCTTTTCAGATCCGAATAAATTGCAGGAAATGGGCACGGCGGCGCGGAGGCGAGGGCACCCTGATTCGGCGGAGAAGATTGTTAGGGAATGTTTCTGTTTACTTGGGGTTACTTAAGCCTGAGGGTGGAATGTTTCAGAAGGTGCAACATATACATTTTGTCGGTATTGGCGGCGCGGGGATGAACGGCATCGCCGAAATTCTTCTGAATATGGGATTTCGGATTAGTGGATCTGACCAGGCCTCCTCTGAACAGACCCGGCGTCTGTCAACTATGGGCGGGACTATTTTTCAAGGTCATCATCGGAAGAATATCTCGGGGGCGGAGGTGCTTGTTTACTCGTCCGCGATTCTTCCGGATAATCCTGAGGTTATTGCGGCAAAAGAGAGCAAGGTTCCCGTGATTTCTCGTGCGGAGATGCTGGCTGAGTTGATGCGGCTTCGATACGGGATTGCAGTCGCGGGTGCGCATGGCAAAACGACAACAACCACGATGGTTGCCAGCGTGATGGCCGAAGGCGGGCTTGATCCGACAGCGGTGATCGGCGGGAAGGTGAACAGTTTTGGCGGCCACGCGAAAAAAGGGGAGGGAGACTTCCTGGTGGCAGAAGCGGATGAGAGCGATGGCT
>JBHHXE010000009.1:0-30136 GCA_046756865.1 Nitrospiria bacterium
CCCGAAATATGTTTAATATCGTCGCGTCAGTCTGATTGAAAATATTGACTGTGTCAAGTTTATTTGCGATGTGTACGACAAGGCGTTTCAGGACATTTTAACTTGACATAGAAGATGGCATCCCCTACTATTTCGATACTTTTGAAACTTTATTAAGGAGATTTTCCGTGGGGGGAATGGGTCTTGTCTGGTCCACTTACAAAAAATCATTAGATGACGTTGAGGGCCAGATTTTAAAGGGGCTGGACTCAAAGATCAACCTCGTCAACGATATCGCCACATATATTCTGAACAGCGGCGGAAAAAGGATTCGGCCCCTATTTCTCATGATTTCCTCAGAACTCGCTGGAAAAGATGTCAAGAAAGAGCATCTCCTTCTTGGCGCAGGCCTGATTGAATATATCCACACGGCGACCCTCCTCCATGACGATGTTCTGGATAATGCGGATGTCCGGCGCGGAAGTGCGACTGCGCGTGTGAAATGGGGAAATCAACCCAGTATTCTCGTTGGCGACTACCTCTATACCCTCGCTGTTTGCCAGGCCGTTGTGATGGAAAACCATGAAGTCAATCACCTCCTCTCCAGAACATGCCGCAGCATGACTGAAGGGGAGACGCTGCAATTCTATCACAACAAGGATTTTAATCTCGAAGAGGAAACTTATTTCAAGATTGTCGAATATAAAACGGCATCCCTGATTTCAACCAGTTGCCGTCTCGGAGCAATCATTGCACAGGGTTCCGAAGAAGCGAAAGAATCCCTCTCATCTTATGGACGTCACATCGGCATTGCATTTCAGGTCGCTGACGATACACTCGACTACATTGCAGACCGAAAGCGCCTGGGGAAATCCCTCGGTGAAGACCTCAAAGGCGGAAAAATCACCCTTCCCCTTATCCACCTCCTCCAACACTGTGATGAAGAAGAAAAAAAGAACCTTGAGCGCCTGATCGGGGGGGCAACCATTCAGGAAGAAGACCTCAAGCTTGTGACAGATCTCATGAGGCGCTACGGATCAATCGATTATGCAAACAAAAAGGCGCAAGACTTTGTCAACCTGGCCAAGGAAGAACTCAACCGCTTTGACGATTCAGCCCAACGACAAGCCCTCATTACGATGGCCGATTATGTCATTGAAAGAGATCACTGACCTTCCTCGCTGAACACCATACTTCCACCAATCGAGACATGTCAGACTCCCTCCTTGAAGTTCTCACACCTTCTTCACCATTGCTCCTGGAAAAGGTCCTGTTTATTATTAATCCCGCAGCCGGGTCAAAGCGAAAGCGAAAAAAACTTAAAGTAATACTTAACCATCTTAATGATTTCTCCAAACATCTAGATACTTTTTATACCCAACATCCCCTGGATGCAACACGTTTAGTGAGCGATAAAAGGAGTGAAGGCTGGACCCTTCTTCTGTGCGCAGGGGGAGACGGCACGGTAAACGAAGTCATTAACGGGTTGCTAACCGAGTCCAAAGGGCCGGCACCATCGGACCTTCCTCCGATTGGAATTCTTCCAACGGGAACCGGAAACGGTCTGATTCGCGAAATCGGGCTCCCGCTTGACCCGCTGAAAGCGTATCAGGCGATCCTAGAAGGAAGCCCCCGATCGATCTTTCCCGCCAAAGTAAACAAGCGCTCCTTCCTCTTAATGGCGGGAACCGGATTCGACGCTTATGTCGCCCACTGGGTCGAGAAAAGGAGAGGGGTTTTCAAAAAGATCCCGAAGTTATTGACCTATTTTCTCTTCGGCATCGTCTCCATATTCAAATATTCCTACCCAAAGCTCCATTTTGAAGTCGACGGCAGGCCCTATAATGGTTCAACAGGTATCATCACAAAGGCTAGATGTGTGGCAGGTCCCTATATATTTTCCCCATACTCAGACCTTTCGACCCCAAAGCTGACACTATGTCTCTTTAAGTGCAGGGGGACCATAGATCAACTCTTTCTCACGGCCCGTTTTATCTTCAGTGGACAATGTGGACCGGGAGTTCAATACATCCATGGAAAAGAAATCATCATCGAGGAAGGGAATGTTCGGGTTCAGGCCGATGGAGAAGAGATCGGAAAACCACCGGCACATTTTCATATCTCCAAACAGACGATCCAACTGATGACTCCAGGACAACAGCACGGCAAGCAACATCAAGACACCGCTGCCTGAGAGAACAAACAGGCCGCCGCGCTCCTGATATTTTTCTGCAGACCTCCACGAATTATATTATACTGACCTCAGTTTACATGGAACCAGGCCCGCCCCACCCGAAATGGAACACCCCCGGAGAAAGACCGTGGCGAGAAGGCGAGACAAGGATGGAAAATAAAAAAACATTTAATGACCTTGGACTTTCAGAAAAATTACTGGCCGCAATTCATAAAAAAGGCTTTGAGGAACCGACCGCGATTCAAGCGATGACGATTCCCGTTATGCTGCGCGATGATACAAATATCATTGCCCAGGCCCAGACCGGTACAGGCAAGACGGCAGCGTTTGGCCTGCCTTTGATCGAAATGATTCATACAGAGTCCAAATCCGTCCAGGCCCTCATTCTGGTGCCCACGCGAGAGCTTGCCATTCAGGTCTCAGAAGAGATCAATTCCCTCAAAGGGAAGAAGGACATCAAAATTGTTCCGATTTACGGAGGGCAATCTATTGATCAGCAGCTTCGCAGACTGAAAAAGGGCGTGCATATTGTCGTCGGTTCTCCGGGAAGGGTCATTGATCATCTGAATAGAAGGACGTTAAAGCTTGGAAAAATTGAACACCTGATCCTTGATGAAGCAGATGAAATGCTCAATATGGGCTTCATCGAAGATATCGAAGAAATCATGATGCATACCAGTGCAGACAAAAGAACGCTCTTGTTCTCTGCAACAATGCCAGGACGGATCAAGGCACTTGCACGAAAATACATGGATGGATACAAACTTCTGACCGCAAAAACAGAGCAACTGACAAGCAACCTAACGGAACAAATTTATTTTGAGGTAAAACACCCTGATCGATTTGAGGCGCTCTGCAGGATTATTGATATTGAAGATAATTTTTACGCCATTATTTTTTGCCGAACAAAGATTGATGTTGATTCTGTTGTCGGCCACCTGGTGGACAGAGGATACGACGCAGAAGCGCTTCACGGGGATATTTCTCAGGCACAAAGGGAAAGAACCCTGCTCAAATTCAGAAAACAAAAAATAAATATCCTTGTCGCTACGGATGTTGCGGCGCGCGGAATTGATGTCAACAACCTCACTCATGTAATTAACTATGCCCTTCCACAAGATCCGGAGGCTTATGTTCATCGGATCGGCCGTACGGGAAGGGCCGGAAACGAGGGGACAGCAATTACCTTTATTACACCGAGTGAATACAAGCGGCTGATGGTTATACGGCGTCTGGCCAAGACGGACATCAAAAAATCTACAGTCCCAAAGGTTACAGATATTATTAAAGCCAAAAAGAAAAAAATAGTCGATGATCTGGAAGCAATCCTTGAAGATGAG
This sequence comes from Nitrospiria bacterium, assembly GCA_046756865.1. Taxonomy (GTDB): domain Bacteria; phylum Nitrospirota; class Nitrospiria; order SBBL01; family JAADHI01; genus DUAG01. The sequence goes on from JBHHXE010000009.1 coordinate 3,514, forward strand.
ATTGACCCTAAATATTTTAATTGGGCCAAGAAATTACTTGAGGACAATCACCCGACTGAAATTCTGGCCGCACTTCTGAATTATTCTTTTGAGGAAGAACTTAATCCGGATGTTTATGGGGAAATAAAAAACATCGGAAGCAAGGGAAGGCAACTTGATCAAGAAGGGAAAGCAAGACTTTTTGTCGCCCTGGGGAAAAAAGATAAAATAAATGCTAGAAAACTTGTAGAACTTATTTCAGGCAGAGTCTCGGTCAAGCCTAAACTGATCAGTGATATTCAGGTGATGGACAAGTTCTCTTTTATCACGGTCCCCTTTGAAAAAGCAGAAAAAATTGTCCGAAGCTTTAAAGAAAAGGGACGGAAACCCCTCTTCAGCCACTTCAAGAAAGTAAAGAATAAATAAATGGGTCGGAAGGAAGGTTTCGCGTCCTATTATCTTATCGAAGAAGCCCGCCCGCGGGGCGGCGAGGATTGCGCTCTCTATACGTATTTAAGAATGAATTCTTTCATCTTTCCCACTCCTGAGGCGTCATGGCTTTGACTATAAATCCGTGTATCTCTTCCTTCATTTCTTCCTTCAAAATGTCAAAGACCATCCTGTTCCGATTCACAAGAGAAACCCCCTCGAATTTTTTTGAAGCAAGGCGAAGGATAAAATGCCCTCCGCCCGTGGCTGCGGCATGCCCCTTGTGTTTCCAACTTTCGTCGGTGACTTCCACGTAAACAGCCCCCAGATGTTCTCTCATCTTGCGTTCGATCGTTTCTTTTGTTTCCAAAGACCTTTCACTCATTTTCATCCTCTCAATATTGAAGAACCCTGCCCCGGAAAGACAGGGATGACTCGAGCGATACCTGTTCAATTTGTCATATTTTTATCGTTGCACAGGCTCTCAATTTCTCAGTAATTTCAAGGGCTGGAGCCGGAACCTGGACGACCATCTGCATGTCTGGCCCCTCTTCAAACCTGACAACAACACCCTCCTCTGCTATCCCACGCACCAGGGTACGAAATAAATCGAATCCTTCCGTCCCGGCAAGAAAGTAGGGGTTAGGCCCATCATTTATTTTGTTTACTTTTCCCTCACTCGACCCTGCCGATGTTTTGACCCAGGCATTCTGAATTTTGATCGGGGTGACATCCGATAAATCAATCTTATGTATACGCCCTGCCGAAACCTTTATCATGGTAATGTAGAGTGCCTCGCCTTCGGAGCTCTTCTCCTCGACCACCGAAAGATTCATACTTAGAACAATCCGGCTTTGCGTGATCCCCGTGAAATGAATGACGCATGTGTTCCTTTCCTGCTTTGATACAACATCCGACTTCCAATCATAAAATTGGACCTTCTCGACAAGGTCAGAAGGTTCGGCCAACAACGACACAAACAGAGCCAGGGAGAACAGTCTCATGACGACCTTTCATGGAAACAGGGACACATGCCGGAATATAGAGGAAAGTGCTGGTGGAACAAGGCAAGAGACCTGGACTAACAATGACAAGAACGCTCACGACCTTCCGTCAAACCCCTACTCCCATTCTATCGTACTGGGGGGCTTGGACGAAATATCGTAAACAACACGGTTGATTCCTTTGACCTCGTTCATGATCCGGCTGGAAACAGTTTTCAGGACATCGTGGGGAAATTCAAACCAGTCCGCCGTCATGCCATCCAGGCTCGTCACGGCCCGAAGACCTATGGCGTCTTCATAGGTCCGCTCATCCCCCATCACGCCGACACTCTGAATAGGGAGATAAACGGCAAAGGCCTGCCAGATCGATCGGTAGAGCCCTGCGGTTCTGATCTCTTCTTCAAATATTGCGTCTGCTTCCCGGAGGCGATCCAATCTGGCTCTGGTAATTTTTCCAAGGATACGGACAGCCAGACCCGGACCGGGAAATGGATGCCGATAAAGGAGAGCCTCTGGAATGTCCAGCTTTAGGCCGAGCCTTCTGACTTCATCCTTAAAAAGCGTCTTTAGGGGCTCAACCGTCTTAAGTCGCATTCGCTTGGGCAGACCCCCGACATTATGGTGTGTCTTGATCGTCGCGGATGGTCCCTTGAGCGAAACACTCTCGATCACATCAGGGTAGAGGGTTCCCTGGACCAGATAATCCACATTTCCGACCTGTTTAGACTCTTCATTAAAAATGGATACAAAGGTTCTACCGATTATCTTTCTCTTTTTCTCTGGTTGAATGACAGAGGAAAGCTTTGTTAAAAATTGGCGGGATCCATCCACACACTTCAAGTTTAACTTTAAATTATTTTTGAAGGTCATTTTGACAGATTTTGCCTCATTTTTTCTCAAAAGACCATTGTCGACAAAAATACATTTCAGCCGCTTTCCGATGACCCTTTGAACAAGGACCGCTGCAACACTTGAATCGACCCCGCCGCTCAGCCCACAGATCGCCTTCCCGCTTCCGATCTGCCGATTAATCTCTTCCTCCGCTAAATGAATAAAAGACCTCATATCCCAGGACGGCTTGCACCCGCAGATCTTGTAAAGAAAATTTTGAAGGATTTTCAGCCCATTCGGCGTATGGGCCACCTCAGGATGAAACTGGAGAGCATAAAAATGACGGTGCCTGTCTTCCACCACAGCGGCTGGAGAATTAACCGTCCTGGCGATGGAATGGAAGCCCGTTGGCAGGGCCTCAATCCGGTCTCCATGGCTCATCCAAACCGGCATTCTCCGTGGTAAGTCGCGAAAGAGGAGGGATCGATCCGTCAAGGACAATTCGGCACGGCCATATTCCCTTTTGGTGGACCGTGCAACCTTTCCCCCAACAAGGTGGGTCATGAGCTGCATCCCGTAACAAATGCCCAGAACGGGAATAGAAAGGTCGAAGACTCCGGCATCACAACGGGGTGCTTTCCGGCCATAAACGCTGGCCGGTCCACCGGAGAGGATCAGGCCTGTTGGATGGTGAGATTTTATTTCATCTAGGGAGAGATGGTAAGGGACAATCTCAGAGTAAACCTTGCTCTCACGAACTCGGCGGGCAATAAGCTGAGTATACTGCGACCCGAAATCAAGAATTAGTATCTTTTCGCTGGATACAGGCATTCATCCTTGGAGTAAAAAGAAAGGCAGGCCTTAAAATTCTCCGCCTCTTTTATAATTGGGGGCTTCTTTTGTGACAATCACATCATGAGGATGGCTCTCCCGGATTCCCGGAGAGGTAATTCGTATAAATTTCCCTTTCTGCTGAAGAAGGGCAATCGTTTTGGTTCCGCAATAGCCCATACCCGCCTTCAATCCGCCAATGAGCTGGTAGACAACGCCTGATAGAGTCCCCTTATACGGGACACGACCTTCGATCCCCTCAGGAACAAGCTTTGATTCGGGTTCGAACTCCTGAAAGTAACGGTCTTTCCCTCCCCGCTCCATTGCCCCGATCGATCCCATTCCCCGATAAACCTTGTAACTCCTCCCTTGAAGCAGAACCGTCTCTCCGGGACTCTCTTCGGTCCCGGCAAAAATCCCGCCGAGCATGACAGAATTGGCGCCGGCTGCAATGGCTTTTACAATATCTCCCGAAAACTTTATCCCGCCATCCGCAATTACGGGCACCTTGTATGGCTTTGCTGCCTTTGCACACTCAGAGATGGCCGTGAGTTGAGGAACGCCGGCTCCCGCAATAACGCGCGTCGTACAGATTGAACCTGGGCCGACCCCGACTTTGACCGCATCGACCCCGACTTTGATCAGATCGACGGTTGCCTCCGCAGTCGCCACGTTCCCCCCGACGATCTCCGCATCCGGATAAAGCTTCCGAATTGATCGGATCGTATCAAGAACGGAGATAGAATGCCCATGAGCCGTATCGACAACCACCAGATCCGCCCCGGCACGCAGAAGGGCTGCAACCCGTTCTTTCGAGTCCCCTCCAATACCGACGGCCCCGCCGACACGCAATCGCCCCAGACTGTCTTTGCAGGCGTTTGGATATTTGATCTTCTTTTCGATGTCCTTGATTGTAATCAGGCCTTTCAATTCATACTGTTCGTTCACAACCAACAGCTTCTCTATCCGGTTTTCATGGAGGATTTTTCGAGCATCCTCTAAAGTGGTTCCTACCGGGGAAGTAATCAAATTTTTCTTGGTCATCACCTCAGAAACGTTCAGGTGCATTCTGGTTTCAAATCGAAGGTCACGATTGGTTAGAATACCAACTAACTTTCCTTTCTTGGTCACGGGAATACCTGAAATCCGGTATTGGCCCATCAGATCAAGCGCGTCTTTTAGCCGCTGGTCCGGAGATATCGTAATCGGGTCGACGATCATACCGCTTTCCGACTTTTTCACACGGTCAATCTCTTCCGCTTGGGCTTCAACCGAGAGGGCTCGATGAATAATACCTACCCCCCCCTGCCTTGCCAGGGCAATCGCCAGCCGGGACTCTGTTACAGTGTCCATCGCAGAGCTGACAATTGGTATCTGTAACTTGATATGTCGGGTTAATTTAGCATGAAGATTGACGTCTCTGGGTAAGACAGATGACCGCCCGGGAACAAGCAGGACATCATCAAAGGTCAATCCTTCTTTGATTTTATCAGGAAGCATCCAACGTTCTTTCGCAAAAAAAGGTTGGTATTTTCTAGCATAAACTGAAGATCCAGGTCAAGAAAACAGTCGCGCGCCAATTCCGCGATTGTGAAATTAGAAACCGGCGATTCGACCAAGAATACGATGTTGTCGCCCAGCGATCTCCTCACCTTAGTGGTGAGTACGTTTCAGTCGCCCCTATAGCCTCTAGACTTGTCTCTCAGGCGACTTATGCAGTTTGTCCGAAGATCAATCGACGATCTTCGGAGGAACCTGGATGAATAAATCAAAGCACTAATTTATATCCTGTCCTCACCGGACGACAAGCCCTTGCAAGGAATTTCTGACCTGCAAGAAACCCGGAGTGTTGTTTAATTCCGATTGCAACCAGATTCTCTCCAATGGAAGTTCGTAACGTAAAAGACCGTCGAGAAAGCTTAGAGGAACCGGCTTTCTGGACCTGGGAATCAGAAGATAGAAATCAAATTTCGATTGGTTCAATTCAAGGAAGTCGAGCGAAGTTTCGGACAAGCCTTTCAGAGGGTTAACAAGGATATAGTGAGGAACCGCAATGCCGAATTGTATCTCGGGCCGAACCGATTTGACCTCGGATTGAAGGTCTCTCAATAAACGGTTAATATAGCGGCTTCGCCACCCAACCCAGTGCCAGAATTGCTCCCCGGAGGGAGGGGTTTCTTTAATATCGGAAATTTGAGCCGGATCTCCGATCATTCGGAAGGGGACAGGCCGTTCCAGAAATAAATCCTGATACCGATCAAGAGCATGTGGGGTCCATCCCTCATCAATCCCATAGGAAATATCTCCAACATAGATCCCATCAACAGGGTACTTTGCAAGGCGACGGTAAAGCTGAAAGAGCACTCTGGAAACGTCCTCGTTAAAAATATCGAGCTTGTTTGTTGGGCGCAAACTCCTTTCTTCTCTTTCGTAGCGCAAGTCACGCCATCGGGGCCTCCTGTCACTCAAGGCAGGGATTTCACGGAGGGGTAATTTTGCAAGGACACGAAGACCGGACAAATGTGCCATCTCAACCCAATCTAAAAGAGAGCCATTTTCTCTCAAAAAACTTCCAGATAAAACAAACTGCCGTGAGGCCAGGCTGTATGTCACCGGAAGGATAATCGTATTGATGCCCTTCTCTTTTAAAACTTTAACTTCATTTTCAAAGAATTCCGGCACGCCCGGATCTATATAGACCGCGACTGTTTTTGTGTGGAGCGGGTTAAGACGAAATAATAAATTTCGAGCCATTTCTTCATGTGGGCTGTCCGTGTAATTCTCCAAAAAAGATTGTAGCTCTCGAAGCGCTAAAGTCTTCTCTCTCACACCGAGATAAGAATTAACCAGAAACCACTGGGCTTCTTCCAGTATCGCTTCCCCAGGATAGGTTTCAATGACATCCTGCAAAATCGGAATCGCGTCCTCATACCTCCCCGCTCGATAAGCATCGATTCCCCGGAGCAAGTCATCCCATCCCCGATCATCAAATCGGCTGATCGAACGGATACATCCGCTTAACACCAACAGAAATACAAGGAAGATAGGAAGCCGTCTGAAGAAAAAAGACCGAGGGAAGCATCCGGGTGTAAAAGGACGGGAGTTGCACCTGGGATGTGTGTTCATTTTGATTTCCCGATCAAATCTGCCAGGCTCTTGGCAGCCAGGAAGGAGGCCCCTCCTCCAATGGCATCGGAAAAATCAGAAGAGAGGAGAAAGAGATTCTTGCCTCCTCTGGGCTGCAGGTAGCTTAGGACACCACTTGATATCGGCTTGGCCTTTTCTCTTATCCGTTGCTCAAGCTCCGAAGGGAGGGGCCCGGATTTCCCTAAGCCACATGACATCTGAAATGCAGGCTCCCCAACCTCATTAATCAGACCTTTTGAAAAGGGAATCAACCAGTGAAGACGATCAAGAACCCTCCCCTTCAAATCATTTGAACGGTCTGGATCGATGTTTGTTCCAGGCTTCGAAATCGCGGTCACGGAAAGTCCCCGGAAACCTGCGGGAAAACCTTTTACCTCTTGGGGTAGACTAAGCCTGACGATCAAGACATTTAAAAAACCCTTTGGAGGGACCTTCCCCCAGGTCATAATCAGGGTTTCCTTCATCGGGGAAGGAATGATCTCCTCCCGGATATGATAATAACAATAAAGTGCTGTGTCGTTTTCACATTTTGAGAGGATAAATTGTTTTCCTTTCAGGAGAGATCCATCATCAAATCTCAGCCCTTCGACAAACCTTTTCCCCATCATCTCAATATCCGTTACCTTTTTACCTTGCAGGATCTGCCCTCCCCATTTTTCAATCAGGTTACGGAGAAAATAGATCAAAGTTCGACATCCCCCAATAACCCGGACGCCTCCCCTCTGAAGTCCTGAGATAAGGACAATAAGCTCGTAAGCAGATATCTCCGACAAATGTTTTCTATATGCAAAAAGGGCAAGAAGATCGAGATATTCAAGAAAGGACTTGTCAAAGGGGTAGGGCTTTAAAAAATAAAGAGCCGGCTTCCTTTGGTGACGGCCAAGCGCGTTGATAAAATCGCGCTTTTGGCCCCACTCATTCAAGCGGTCGCCGACCCCCAGAAGTTCCAATTGGGAAAAGCGGCCAAGGAAAGGATAAAATAGACGGTCAATATGGGCAACTTCTTCCAGGCAGGATTTGATATCCTGAATCTGTTTCCCAAATTCTCTTTTGAGCTCATCACCATAATCTTCTTTTTGGGTATAAACATTCAGGCGGTGGGAAGGCAGTATGACCTGTAAAGCCGGATTACATTTATGGTAAATGAGACCGTTTTTTCTTAAATTCGGGATTGGAAGGCCTAATTCAGAAAAAAAACCCTCCATGGCTCCGCCCTCTTCAAAACCGAAGTATAGACAGGGACCCAACGTATAGTAGAAAGCAGCGTCAGGGACAGTCGCCTCCATCAAGTCTGTCGTATCCAGGAAACAAACAGAACGGCCCTTTTTTGATAAAAAGGCCGCGGTGGCAAGTGAAACCAGCGTGCTCCCGATGAAAACGGCATCGTAGTGTTTATTGTGTATCAACCTGGAGCGGGCGGTAGATGACCGCCCATGCCGGACCTCACCTTTAGACATGGTACTTTTGTCCTTCCAGATAAACTTATCGCGAATATGCTTATCTATTGAGAGATAACTGACTGAAGAAATACGGGATCTCGAAGTCGGCAGATTCCTTTGAATCGGATCCATGAACTATATTTTCTTCGATGCTCCCGGCAAAATCAGCACGGATACTTCCCGCTTCCGCCTCCTCCGGATTGGTCGCGCCCATCAGAGAACGATTTTTTAAAATAGCCCCCTCCCCCTCCAAAACAAGGGCAACAAGGGGCCCCGAAGACATAAAGGTCACCAGGCTTCCGAAAAACCCTCTCTCCCGGTGAACGGCATAAAAACCCTCCGCTTCTTTTTTCGTCAGGGTCCTCATTTGTATCGCAATGACCTTGAGGTCGGCCGCCTCAAATCTCCGAATAACTTCACCAATCACATTTTTTGAAACGCCATCCGGCTTGATCATTGAAAGTGTTCGCTCAATCATTTTTCCTCCTCAATCTCCAGATTTATATTATCCTTTCAGGGTATATCGAATCTTCTTCCCGACTTTCAAATCAAATCGTTCTCCCTTGACGGGAAAAATCTCATAATTTGGATCGCTTATTTTCTTTCCATCAAGCTCTACCGCTCCTTGTTGAACAAGCCGCCGAGCTTCCCCCTTGCTCTTTGTCCAGGCCTGTTCGTACAGCAAGTCTATCAACCGTTTTGGCGCCAATGACAGCTTCAATTCCAAGGCTTGACCACCGGGGGCTTTCCTGCCGACGGTGACATCAAACTGATCCTTCGCCTTGCGCGCATCCTCAGGCCCATGGAAGCGTTCGACAAGGAGCGCCGCCAGATTCAGCTTTGCTTTCATCGGATGAAGTTGCTGCACTTTATCAAAAGAAATATCCGTTAACAGTTCATAGAACCGCTGCATTAACTCATCTGAAACCGACATAATTTTCCCAAACATATCAGACGGTTTGCTTTCCAGTGCGATTTCATTTCCAAAGCTCTTGCTCATTTTCCGAACGCCATCTGTTCCCTCAAGAAGCGGCATGGTCAAAACGACCTGCTGTACCTGCCCATCCAATTTTTGCAAAGCGCGCCCCACCAACAGGTTAAACTTTTGATCCGTCCCCCCGAGTTCCACATCGGCCTTTAAAACCACAGAATCGTAACCTTGAATCAGGGGATAGAGAAACTCATGAATGCCGATGGGATATTTGGCATTAAACCTCTTTTGAAAATCGTCCCGCTCAATAATACGGGCCACTGTATACTTTGAAGCCAGATCGATCAGGTCACCAGCTGACATTTTCCCCATCCATTCGCTGTTAAAACGAATCGTCGTTTCGTCCGGATTAAGGATTTTAAATATTTGTGTTTTGTAGGTCTCCGCATTTTTAAGTACTTGCTCACGGCTAAGGGGAATGCGCATCTGAGATCTTCCGCTCGGATCACCGATCATTCCGGTAAAATCACCGATCAGGAAAATCACTTCATGCCCCAAATCCTGGAATTGTTTCATCTTCTGAAACAAAACCGTATGCCCAAGGTGGAGGTAAGGGGAAGTCGGATCTACCCCCAGTTTTATTCGAAGCGGTTTGTTCTCATCAATTGACTTTTTGAGCCTGTCATAGAGGTCATTCTCTTGAATAACGTCTACCGACCCGCTGCACAACAAGTCTGCCTGCGCTCGGGCCTCATCCGATGATTTTTTTTTCATTTTGCCTCCGAATCAAAAAGGAGATAAGGCTTTATCTTTTCCAAGCGCTTCGGCCCGATGCCCTTGACCCGAAGAAGATCAGCAGCCCGAAGAAACCTTCCCTTTCGCAGCCTGTCCTTTATGATGGCGCCCGCCAATTTCGGCCCTATACCCGGAAGGGATTCAAGCTCTTTTTGAGAGGCAATATTTACATCTATTGTTCTGGCAGTCTCACCCTTTTTACTTGTAGTGGGTACGGATTGGGCCGAGACGGTTCTAAGGGAATTTCCGGATGCCTGCAACAAGAATTTCGGCGCCTGTCCTTCAGCCCAAAACCTGAAATTGAAAACAAAGGTCAAAACGATGAAGAATATTATGATTTTAAGAAGGGATGGTTCATTGAAAATAAAGCGGAAAGTACGGACGAACTTTTTAATGTTCCTCCTTCTGGAGAAAAGACGCATAATCCCCGGCCGTCATCAATTGTTTCAGTTCATCGGGTTGGCTCATCTCAATCTCTACAATCCAACCACCGTGGTAGGCATCCTGATTAATCAACTCCGGTTTCTCTTGTAAGATCTCGTTGACCGCAACAATTTTCCCCCCGACAGGGGCGTACAAGGGAGAAGTTGTTTTGGTTGACTCAATTTCAGTGATCTCGGCGCCGGCCTGTACGGTCTGTCCAGGCTCTGGAATTTCCAGGTAAACAATATCCCCAAGATTCTCCTGGGCAAAATCAGAGATCCCGACGATGGCCTTTTTGCCGTCAACACGAACCCATTCGTGGTCTTTATGATAGCGAAGATCTTCTGGAATCATTGGTTTTATCAGTCACCCTTTTTACCGTAATTCGGAGATATGATATAAACCAGAGGGGGACTCCTTGTCAAGGACTTTACCCCCTGAAACACATAATCATACCTTTCGGGACCATCGAGAGGAAGGAAAACGCTTTCCATACTTTTCAGTGGCCTGCATATCCGGGAAAAAGGTTAAGGCCTGCGATACGCCCTCAAGCGAATCCCAGCCTTTTCGACATCCTTTTTGCTCCCAATAACCAGCGGAACTTTTTGATGAAGTGCTTCCGGAACAACATCCAGAATAGGATCACGCCCTGTTGTTGCACTTCCCCCGGCCTGCTCGACAATATAAGCAAGAGGAGACGCCTCGTATAAGAGCCGGAGTTTCCCCTTCGGATCCTGGCTGTTCCCCGGATAGAGGAAAATCCCCCCCTTCAACAGATTTCGATGAAAATCGGCCACGAGCGAACCCACATAACGAGCGGTTTTACCCTCCTTTCTGGCTTCATCAACATATTCCTTGATGCCCTCATCCCAACGCGAGGCATAGGCTTCATTGATGCTGTACACCCCACCTTCTTCCGGAATGCGTATGTTTTCATGAGAAAGGAGAAACTCCCCGATACCAGGATCAAGCGTGAACCCATGTACACCAAAGCCGGTTGTATAGATCAACATGGTACTCGAACCGTACAGGATGTAACCGGCACAGACCTGCAGGCGGCCCGGTTGCAGGAAATCTTCCATCGTTGCCTGCGCTTCATCGCCCTTGCGTCGATAAATAGAGAAAATAGACCCAATGCTGATATTTACGTCGATATTTGACGATCCGTCCAGGGGGTCCATCAGAAGGACATATTTCCCTTTTGGGGCGTACCCGGAGATCTGGTGCGGGTCTTTCATCTCTTCTGAGACAATCGCGATAAGCTGCCCTGATGGACTCAAGGCCTTGATGAAGGTATCATTGGCGAAAAGATCCAGTTTTTGGACCTGCTCTCCATGAACATTCCTACCACCCTGATACCCGATGATATCGTTCAAGCCTGCCTTTTTGACCTTCTGAGAGATGACTTTTGCAGCAGTGGCAATATCAGCCAGCAGTCCCGTAAATTCTCCAGTAGCATCCTTGAACTTCCATTGCTTTTCGATTAAAAATTGCGTAAGCGTAGAACCCAACTCCATCAAAGCCCCTCCAGTTTTCTGATACAACTCTTCCTGTGATGGAAAATCATCTTAGTCTTCCAGAATACGCGCACCCTGCTGATCCATTTTTGTGACACGGAATCCGGCGACCACATGATGCCGTTCAAAGGCTTCGGCCATCGCCTCCCCAATCTTCTCCCCCTTTTCTTTCGTGTCGGTCACGGCAAATATTGTTGCCCCGGCGCCTGAAATAGAACAACCCAGGGCTCCCGAAGAGAGCGCGGCTTTTTTTACATCAACAAAACCTTTTATCAGCGGGCCGCGTGAAGGTTCCGCCACATGGTCTTCAATGGATCGGCCAAAGCGCTCAAGATCATTCTTTGCGACAGCCCAAGAGATCATTGCCGCATGGGCCATATTGGCAATAAACTGCTTCATCTCGATGGAAGAAGGGAGTGCACGCCGGGCATCTCTCGTTAACAGGGCAAAATCAGGGGTGATGATAACAAGGACAGCCTGATGGATATATCCAAGGGAAACCACTTCCTGAGTAAAGGGATTGTTCCAGGTCACCCCGCCCATCATGGATGGACCGATATTATCAAGGAAAAGACCGCTGCTGACCCTTGATTCTGCAACTGCGGCAAGCGGGATAAGCGCCTCCCTGCTTAAGGGATCACCAAGGAGGGCATTGACGGCGACAGCCGCCGCCACCGCGCTTGCCGCGCTACTCCCGAGGCCAGTTCCAGGAATATCCTTGTGAAGGGTCAAGCTCACCCCCCCTGAGGCATTAAGATGATCCAGGACAGCCTGAGCCGCGATTCCTGCTGTATTTTCCTCTGCCCGCGTCGAAAGCCGCCCCTGATCTCCTGTGATTCCGGTAATCAACACGCCTCTCTCGGACCGCCTCGTCATCGAAACCCGATCCCCAATACCCAAAACCGCCATCCCCAGCACATCAAATCCGGGACCGATATTGCCGACAGAACCTGGAGCAAAAATGCTGATCGTTCTCATGAAGCAACCCGCTCCTTTACCGGAAATGTATTAATCACATCAATCATTTTCCGAAGCCGTCCAAAGCTTTTTCGATTAAAGCAAAAAACAATCCGAGGCATTCCGACCAGGTCGGGCTCATCCATCTCTTCCCGAAGTGCCTCGGTGCTGGTGATCTTTCCTTCGAGACAAATCCCCGAAAAATGATCATTAAGATGATCAAGCATCTCTCTCTGGACAGGATGGTTTAATCGGACAACCATTCTGTCCCGGACAAACCTTATTGAGTGGTAATTATGGTAGAAGCTTACGATCTCATCAACGGCTGCGCCTATGTCATCCGTTACCTTAAAAAGATCCATGTCCTCTTCTGAGATCAACTCACGGGAGAGAAACGCATTTTCCAGGTATAACCGCCAGGACTCCCAATATCCCCCCCCGGGAACATCGATCAAAACCAGGGGCAAGGGGTCTGTCTTCCCTGTCTGCAAGAGGGTTAATGCCTCAAAGGCCTCATCATGGGTACCAAATCCACCCGGGAAGAGGGCAATGGCATTGGCCTCCTTCACGAAAAAAAGTTTCCGGGCAAAGAAATATTTGAAGGTCATCAGCTTCGGATCATTTTCAATAAATTCATTTGCGCCTTGCTCAAATGGGAGCATGATATTCACCCCAAAGCTGTTCCCCGGGCCTGCCCCATCCTGAGCCGCACGCATGATCCCTTCCCCGGCGCCGGTAATAACCATGAATCCTTTTGTCGCAATCTTTCTTGAAAATTCGGCTGCTTGCCCATAAATCGGTTCCGCCGGATTGCTTCGGGCCGACCCGAAGATACTGATTTTTTTTCTGTTCTGATAAGGGGAAAAGAGCTTGAATCCGTAACGGATCTCTTTCAATGCCTGATGAATAATCTTGACATCTCCACGCGCAGAATGATCTGTAGATAAGCGAAGAACGGTTGAGATCATCTCAGAAATCAAATCTTCATGTTCGAGATTTCCACCACTCAATTCGATCAATTTTCGAATCTGATCACCAACCACTTTATTATTCATAGGCTTCCATACTGTCTTTCCGTTATTTTCCCTACAAACTTTCATTATTTCGTAAAGGGGAGCATCTGTCAAGAATACCTCCAAACCCGGTCGACATCCCTGGTTTCCGGATCAATGAAAAAGTCCCATTATAAACTAATGAGGAGGGGGAGGAGAATTTATTGTGTTCTACCAGGGAAAGACCGAACACGCATCCTTTCCGGACACTTGCTATCTACTCAACCTGGTGGACCTTGATGAGATCAGTCGGAGCACCGACTCTGTGTTTTCTCCCTGGACGCGGAGACTGGGAAACCATTACCAGCAGGTCTCCCCGCTTTGCCAACTTCCCCCCCTTGATCTCATAAACCAATTTATCGAAAATATCGTCCATAGCTTTCAGCATTGACATCCGCCTCGGTATAACCCCCCAAAGGAGGCTCATCCGCCGTTCAACCTCCGGATCAGGAGTAAAGGCAAGGACCGGAACCCTGGGCCGGTATTTCGAGAGCCTGAGGGCCGAATTACCCGAAAGCGTCGAGGTCACGATCGCTTTCACATCCATTTTAGAGGCAAGGTGGCATGCCGTATTGCTGACGGCTTCAGGAAGGGAAAGTTGCTCCCCATTTAATGGGACAAAGTGGTCAGGAGGCCGCTCCTCAGCAGCAAGAATCGTCCGGCGCATCATGTGAACGGCTTTAACCGGGTGTTTTCCAGAAGCCGTTTCAGCAGAAAGCATGACGGCATCCGTCCCGTCAAAAACGGCATTCGCCACATCTGAGACTTCAGCGCGGGTCGGTCTGGCCTGTTCAATCATGGATTCCAGCATCTGGGTCGCCGTGATCACAGGGATGTGGGCCTGGTTTGCCTTTCTAATAATTTCTTTTTGAAGAAGCGGAACCCGCTCTAATGGAATCTCAACCCCGAGGTCGCCTCTTGCTACCATCACACCATCAGCCGCGGCCATGATATCGTCCAGGTGTTCAATCGCCATCACCTGCTCCAACTTCGCAATGACCGGAGTATTGCTGCCATGTTTCTTGATTAAACGCTTTACAAGAATAATATCCCGGGCCGTGCGGACCATGGAAATGGCGACGAAATCAACACCTTGCTTAAGCCCAAAGGAAAGATCATCCCGATCTTTAGGGGTCAGGGATTTTAGACCCAACTCTCTTCCAGGAACATTTACTCCTTTATGTTCCTGAAGGATTCCACCCTCAATCACCCGGCAATAAATATCTCCGTCTTGAACCTTCAGAACACGAAGGTTGATCTGGCCGTCATTGATTAAAATTTGATCGTTTCGATAAACTTTATCGCACAAAGCCGGATAATCGGTAGAAACTGTAGAACCCGTTCCAGTCATTGAACGTTTTTTGATCACAAAAGATGCATTTCGTCTTAATCGATAGGTCTCTTCTTCAAGTCGACCGATCCGAATCTTGGGCCCCTGGAGATCCTGAATGATGGCCGTGGGTTTTCCCGTTTTTCCAGATATCCGACGTATTCTCCGGATTGATTCAGCATGCTCTTTATGGATACCGTGTGAGAAGTTCAAGCGAAAGACATCGGCTCCGGCCTGAACAAGCTGGGAGATCATCTCTTCGGAGGAGGTGGCTGGTCCCAATGTGCAGATAATCTTAGCTTTTCTTTTTTTGTAACGATTCAGGTCGGCCATTTTTTAATTCATGTATCAGTCGTGTATCAATTTTTCGGCAATTTGAACAGCGTTGAGAGCGGCTCCTTTTCTCAGGTTGTCGGCAACAACCCAAAGGTGAAGTCCGTTTGTAACAGAATGATCTTTCCTGATACGGCCAACGTAAACATTGTCCTGGCCGACGGTATCAAGCGGGCTGGGGTAGACCTTTCGAGAAGGATCGTCAAAGACCGTGACCCCCGGAGCGGCTGAAAGAAGGGCCCTCGCCTCATTCGGATCAAGTTCCTTTTCCGTTTCAATATTGACCGATTCGCCGTGTGAACGAAACACCGGAACCCGGATGGTTGTCGCCGTCACCTGAAGCGAAGGCTCTCCCATGATCTTTTTCGTTTCTTCAATAATCTTGTCCTCCTCTTCGGTATATCCTGTTTTAGAATCACAATCCCAATTTACAATACAGTTAAAAGCGATTTGCTGAGGATAGACATCGCACATGACCTCTTTGAAAGAGAGAACCGCCTTTGTCTGATCCATCAACTCGCTCATTGCTTCCTTCCCGCTTCCGGAAACAGATTGAAAGGTTGTCACCACAATCCGTCGTATTTTTGCGGCATCATGTAAAGGTTTCAGAGGGACGACCAACTGGGCCGTCGAACAGTTTGGATTGGCAATAATGCCAAGATGCGTAGAAAGAATGTCTCCATTCACCTCGGGGACCACAAGCGGCACTTTCTGTTCCATGCGGAATGCGCTCGAGTTATCAATGACAACACATCCCGCCGTAACCGCATGTGGAGTAAACTTCCGGCTTAAATCACTGTCGGTCGCTCCAAGGACCAGATCAATACCCTCAAAGACATCTTCCCCGAGAATACGAACTACGACGTCCTGCCCCCTAAAAGGAATCGTTGAACCCGCTGAGCGTTCAGAGGCAAAGAGATAGAGTTTCTCTACGGGGAACTTCCGTTCCTCTAATATTTCGACCATTTCCTGGCCGACAACACCCGTGGCCCCCATTATTGCAACATGGTATGAATCTTTTTTCTTCATGCACCTCTTGCCTTTCACGATTCCAGATGCGCGACAACGCGATCTCCCATCTCTTTAGTACCCACCTTCTTCGTCCCATCTGAAAAGATGTCAGACGTTCGATACCCTTCCTCCAGGACCTTAAAAACCGCATCTTCAACCGTGCAGGCCTCCTTCCCCAACCCGAATGAGTAACGCAGCATCATTGCCGCAGAGAGGATAGTTGCAAGCGGGTTGGCAAGATCTTGTCCTGCGATATCCGGTGCACTCCCGTGAATAGGTTCGTACATCCCCTTGACACAGCCACCTGTATCTTCCCCCGCCTGACCTCCCATACTCGCGGATGGAAGCATCCCGATTGATCCGGTAAGCATGGCCGCGGCATCCGAAAGGATGTCCCCGAACATGTTCGTCGTCACCAGGACATCGAATTGCTTCGGGTTCCGAATCAACTGCATGGCACAGTTATCGACATACATATGAGACAAATCCACATCGGGATAATCCTGATGGACCTTTATGACCACCTTACGCCACAACTCTGTCACTTCCAAGACATTGGCCTTGTCAATGGATGTCACCTTCTTACGTCGTTTTCGGGCAACCTCAAATGCAACACGGGCAATACGTTCCACTTCAGAAGTGGTATAAACCAAGGTATTAATTCCACGCTCTTCCTCGCCATATCCCTCGATGCCGCGCGGTTTCCCGAAATAAATCCCGCCGGTCAATTCACGCACAACCATCAGATCAATTCCATCGATAACTTCCCGCTTCAGGGTGGAGGCATCGGCCATCATCGGATAAAGGATTGCGGGACGGAGATTAGCGAAAAGACCGAGTTTTTCCCGAAGGCCCAAGAGCGCCCGTTCGGGACGAATCGCGTAGTCCATTCCCTCCCACTTCGGTCCGCCAACCGCCCCAAGCAGAACAGCGTCCGCGCCCATTGCCAGCCGAAGAGTCTCTTCCGGAAGCGGTTCTCCAAATTGATCGATCGCAGCTCCTCCGACAATCCCGCTCTCAAATTCAAACTGGTGCCCAAACTTCTGTCCAATTACCCTAAGAACAGCCACCGCCTGAGGAGTAATTTCCCGACCAATCCCATCTCCGGGAAGAACCGCCACTTTCATCTTATTTACCATGATTCAACTCCATCCATTAGCACCTCTCATCCTTTAAATCAGACCCACTTCATTTTCCCTTTTTTCGTTTCTATCTTCCCACACGGCCAGTTTGTTCAAGGCATTCAAATAGGCGCGGACGGAGGCAATGATGATATCAGTATCCGCGCCGTGGCCCATAATCCGTCTCTCTCCTTCTTCGAGGATGACCGTCACTTCACCCAAAGCATCCGTACCACCGGTGATCCCTTTTACCACATAGGACTTTAAATGGCTCTTTGTTCTTGTCATCGCTGCGATGGTTTTGTAGGCGGCATCGACCACACCGTCTCCCTGCCCGACTTGCTTCAGAATATCATCTCCCACAGCAAGTTCAATTGTCGCCTTCGGGGAAACCTCGCTTCCGCCTTCCGAATGGATCGACACGAGTCGGTAGCGCTCGGATTTTCGGCCCATCTCTTCTGAAATGATTGCTTCTAAATCTTCATCGAATATTTCTTTTTTCTGGTCAGCCAGATGTTTCATCCTTTCAAAGGCTTTATTTAAATCATCTTCGCTCGGGTGATACCCCAGCTCCTCAAGCCGGTTCTTGAATGCGTGACGACCGGAATGTTTACCCAAAATAATGCGAGTTTTGCCAACACCTACTGATTCAGGCCGCATGATTTCATAGGTCATCTTTTCCTTAAGAAGCCCGTCCTGATGTATCCCCGATTCGTGCGCAAAAGCATTGGCTCCGACAATGGCCTTGTTCGGCTGAACTGGCATCCTTGTGATACGGGTAACAAGCCGACTCGTCGTCATAATTTCTTCAGTTGAAACCTCAGTATCTGCCTCAAAAAAGTCCTGCCGCGTACGCAGGGCCATGACCACCTCCTCCAGGGAGGCATTCCCGGCACGTTCTCCAATTCCATTAATCGTACACTCCACCTGGCCTGCACCCGCATGAACTGCACTCAGTGAGTTGGATACGGCCAGACCCAGGTCATTGTGACAATGCACTGAAATCACGGCTTGATCTATATTCGGGACACGCTCTCGTATCGACTTTATTAACCGATAGAACT
The DNA here is from genome assembly GCA_046756865.1 of Nitrospiria bacterium. GTDB lineage: Bacteria > Nitrospirota > Nitrospiria > SBBL01 > JAADHI01 > DUAG01. The sequence continues at coordinate 21,708 of JBHHXE010000009.1, forward strand.
CTTCAGGCGTCGTATAACCGACCGTATCCGGAATATTCACCGTCGTAGCGCCTGCAGATATCACCGCTTCCAGCATTTCACAGAGATAAGACTCTTCCGAGCGGGTCGCGTCCATTGGAGAAAATTCCACATCATCTACATATCCACGTGAATGCTCAACAATTTCAACAGCACGATCCAGGGCCTCTTTCCGTGTCATCCTGAATTGATACTTTAAATGAATATCTGATGTTGAGATAAAAGTATGGATCCTGACCTTTTTCCCTCCCTTCAAAGCCTCCCAGGCACTATCAACATCTGCAGTCTTTGCCCGTGCAAGACTACAAATCACTGGCCCTTCCACCTCTTGAGATATTTTTTGGATGGCCTCAAAATCTCCTGAAGAGCTAAACGCAAAACCCGCTTCGATGATATCGACTCCGAGACGGGCAAGTTGCTTGGCGATGAATACTTTTTCTTCAACATTCATGGTCGCACCGGGCGACTGTTCCCCATCGCGAAGGGTAGTGTCGAATATTTGAATCAGTCGTGACATTGTTCTTTTCCTCTTCTCCAAACTAAAGAAAAAAGGCCCTCATCAGATTGTTCCAGTTGATGAAGGCCATTCTCTTTATATCACATTGCAATGAAATATAACATTTAATGTTTAAGAATGATCTCCTTGTCTTCGATGTCCTCATGCTCCGGTTCGAGGTTAGAATCATCGAGAGGCTCCTTCCTGAGGCGACGGTAAAGCGCAACCAGGGGCCGTTCTGCTATCCCGGAGAGAACATAAAGCGAAATCACCGAAAAAAGCATGACCTGCGGGGCCGTGACCAAGACCATTAAAATAAGAACCAAACCGACCAAAGCGCCAAAGGGCTTTCGGTCTCTCAGGTTCAGGTCTTTAAAACTCCGGTAGCGAACATTACCAACCATAAGAAAGGCCAATACATAGATAACCCCCAACATCAGGACAGGACGGACCTCTTTTCCAAAATCAAGAATATACCCATCAAGATTAATCGTTGTTGCAACGAGCGTCGCCGCGGCGGGGATCGGAAGCCCGATAAATCCTTTGCTCTCCGGCCCGGAAACCTGAACATTAAATCGCGCAAGCCGAAGGGCACCGCAAACAATAAACAAAAAAACTGCCACCCAACCCAGACGTCCATAAGAACGGAGTCCCCAGGAGTAGGCCAGCAGCGCCGGAGCCACGCCAAAGGAAACAAGGTCGCATAATGAATCATATTCAACCCCGAAACGGCTTGTCGTGTTGGTTAATCGTGCCAATTTCCCATCGAGTACATCAAAAACAGTTGCGATCAGAATTGCCGTTGCGGCCGTGTTGAAATGACCATTAAAAACAGAAATGATGGAAAAGACACCACAAAAAAGATTACCGCTCGTAAACAGGTTCGGAATGAGATAAATTCCCTTTCTCCGAAACTCCCTGATTCTGGGTTTTCTTTTTTTTCTCACCTTAACACCCCGATTACACTCTCTCCGCCTTTGACCTTGTCTCCTTTAGAAACGTGAACCTCCGTCTCAACCGGAAGGTATAAATCAACGCGAGAACCGAAACGAATCAGACCAAAGCGTTCACCCCGCTGAAGGCTTTCACCCACTTCCGCCCTGCAAACAATACGCCTTGCAATCAGACCTGCGATCTGGACACAGACAAGCTTTTTCCCGGAATCCGTTTCTAGAACGAGGGCATTCTGTTCATTCTCAAGCGACGCTTTTGGCACATTCGCCGCAAAAAAACGGCCTCTGTTATAGATGACATCAAGCACCTTACCCTTAACCGGACTCCGGTTGACGTGGACATTAAAAATGTCCAGAAAGATGCTGATTTTAATCGCTGGTTTTTTTAGAAACCGCCCCTCTTCCGTGGGAGAAACATCGACGATCTTTCCATCTGCCGGAGAAACCACCGCCCCCGTGTCATTCGAGATAACCCGCTCCGGATCTCTAAAAAAATAGGTACAAAAGAGGGTAAGCACTCCAAAAGATATCCCTCCCGCCCAACCAAGATAGAACGCTGCGGGAAGAATAAGGTTGCCCGCGATCCCAATAAAGACAAAACCTTCTTTCGCAATGGGAAACCGCTTATCCTGCATCATCCCTCAATACAATATTGTTTCACAGAAAGAATTTATTGGCCCTTAATTCTTACTACGATCGACCAGAAGATCCTTTTTCAGCCAGGGCATCATCGCTCGAAGTCTACCACCAACCTCCTCAATAGGATGGTTTTCACCCCGCTTGGCCAGTGCATTAAAGACCGGACGTCTTGCTTTGTTTTCCAGCATCCATTCTTTGGCGAATTGGCCACTCTGGATTTCGTCCAGAATCTTTTTCATCTCCTTCTTTGTCTCATCGGTAACAATCCGTGAGCCTCGAGTCAGGTCTCCATAACGGGCGGTATTTGAAATTGAGTACCGCATGTTCGTGATGCCCCCTTCATAGATGAGATCAACAATCAGCTTAACTTCATGGAGACATTCAAAGTAGGCCATCTCAGGAGAATAACCGGCTTCAACCAGCGTCTCAAATCCAGCAGTAATCAGCGCGGTCAGGCCGCCGCAGAGAACTGTTTGCTCCCCAAAGAGGTCGGTCTCGGTTTCCTCTCTGAAATTGGTTTCCAAAACACCGGCGCGTGTTCCGCCATTTGCTTTTGCATAGGCCAGCGCCACGTCCCGGGTATTATTGGAAGGATCCTGATGAATCGCGATCAGCATCGGCACCCCGCTCCCCTTCTGAAATTCGGACCGAACCAAGTGACCCGGGCCCTTCGGTGCCACCATAAATACATTAATGTCAGCTCTCGGAACAATCTGGCCGAAATGGATATTAAATCCATGCGCGAAGGCCAGGTAGGCCCCTTGTTTAAGATTGGGCGCAACTTGGCTTTCGTAGAGATCTCCGCCAATTTCATCCGGTGTTAACATCATCACAATATCCGCCGCCTTCGTGGCGTCGGCGACAGGCATCACTTTCAGGCCGGACTGAACCGCCTTATCCCAGGACGGGCCTTCCCTTAAACCGATTGAAACCGAAACCCCGCTGTCGATGAGGTTCAAGGCATGGGCATGTCCCTGACTGCCATAGCCGATGATGGTTACCTTCTTCCCCTTTAGAATTTCTGAACTGGCGTCCTGATCATAGTAAATTTTCATTTTAAACTCCGTTTCATTTTATATGCACACCATGCTATTTTGCCTGGCCCGATAATGCTCTTCGATCTGAATTTTCTTTAACGGTCGTAATTTTCACTTCTTCGCGTGCGATTGCAATCCTACCTGTTCTGATCAGTTCCTTAATCCCAAGGGGCCGGAGCAGGTTGATAATGGCCTCAACTTTGTTGACATCTCCAGTAATCTCGATGGTATAGGTATTTGATGATGAATCAATAATATTGGCTCGAAAAATATCCGCCACTCTTAGGGCCTCTGCCCGGTCTTCCGGACGTGCATTTACCTTGATGAGCGCGGTCTCTCGCTCTACATAAGCCTTTTCGATCAAATCGACCACCTTGATCACATCAACCAGTTTATTGAGCTGTTTAGTGATCTGTTCAATAATCCGGTCCTCGCCCTCGGTGACAATTGTCATCATCGAGACCGAGGGATCGAGGGTCGGTCCCACGGAAAGCGTTTCGATATTGAATCCCCTGCCTGAAAAAAGCCCTGAAATACGGGATAGAGCCCCAAACTTATTTTCAACAAGAACAGATATAATGTGCTGCATTTATCCCTACCTGAAATGGTTATAAGATAGCGGGAGCGCCGTTTCTTTAGGCCGTAAGAATGCCGTCGGCCTTCTCTTGCTCTCTCTCCCCTTTTTTCTTCGCCACCGGTTCCTCGGGGTCAGAGAAAACCATTTCGTGAATTGCAGACCCCGCGGGGACCATTGGGTAACAGTTTTCTTCCTCATCCACCCGAAAATCCATCATAACAGGCTTATCAACGGCAAGAGCCTCCTGAATTACCTGGTCAACTTCTCCAACTTCTATCGCACGCAGACCGACGGCACCGAAGGCCTCAGCCAACTTCACAAAGTCCGTGCCATCCCCCAGATAACTGGATGAGTAACGCCGGTCATAAAAAAGCTGCTGCCATTGGCGCACCATGCCGAGATATTTGTTGTTGATCACCGCAATCTTAACCGGAAGCTTATAGTTCACAGCCGTCGCCATCTCCTGAATATTCATGACGATGCTCCCATCACCCGCAATACAAAAAACCAGGTCATTCGGACAGGCCTTTTGCGCCCCGATTGCCGCCGGCAGCCCGTACCCCATTGTTCCAAGACCTCCCGAATTCGGAAAAGTTCTCGGTCGATCAAATTTATAATATTGCGCCACCCACATCTGATGTTGACCGACGTCTGTTGCGACAATGGCCTTTCCCTGAGTCGCCTCATAAATTCTCTCGATCACATATTGCGGTTTGATTATTTTGTCTCCCTGATCATAGGACAGGGGATGTTCTTTCTTCCAATCTGAAATTTGAGATAGCCAGGATTGATTCTTTCCGGATTGCCCATTTTCGGAAGATTTTAAAATCTGGTTAAGACCACTCAAGATCACCTTGGCATCTCCCACAATCGGGATATCAGCTTTAATGACTTTATGGATCGATGTTGGATCGATGTCGATATGGATAATTTTAGCTTTTGGGGCAAAGTCGTCCACCCGACCCGTCACTCTGTCATCAAACCGGGAACCCACCGCCAGGATCAAATCAGAATGGTGAATCGACATGTTGGCATAATAAGTCCCGTGCATCCCCAGCATCCCTAAAGACAGGGGGTGAGTCCCTGGAAAAGCCCCCAGCCCCATGAGCGTCTGCGTCACCGGTATCTGGGCACCCTCGGCCAAATCCAGCAACTCTTGAGAGGCACCTGAAGACAGGACACCGCCGCCGGCGTAGATCACCGGTCTTTTTGCTTTCATAATACTTTGCGCCGCCTGCTTGATCTGCCATTTGTTTCCTTTGTAGTTGGGCGCGTAACTACGGATGTACACCTTATCTGGATATTTAAATTCTGTCTTTGCCAGAACAACATCCTTCGGGAGGTCAACTAAAACAGGACCGGGACGTCCGGAGGTCGCGATATAAAAGGCCTCTTTCACAGCCTTCGCAAGATCATTAACATCCTTTACTAGTATATTGTATTTCGTGCATGGGCGTGTAATCCCAACGACATCTGCTTCCTGAAAAGCATCGTTACCGATTGACTGTGTTGGAACCTGTCCGGTTAATACAACCAGTGGTGTTGAATCCATGCATGCATCGGCAATCGCCGTCACCGTATTTGTTGCACCTGGGCCTGAGGTCACGAGAGCAACGCCGGGACGTCCTGTCGCCCGGGCATAACCCTCTGCCATGTGGGTCCCACCCTGTTCATGCCTGCAGAGAATGACCTCGATTGTTTTTTCATCAAAGAGGACATCAAAAATGGGGAGATTTACTCCGCCAGGATAAGCAAAAACGACGTCGACTTTTTCCTTCTTGAGACATTCAATCAGTATTTGAGACCCGGATAATTTCATCACCCTTTCTCCTTAGAACCATGCTTTTTTGAATCCAAAATAAGGTCTGCCTCCTAATCCCGTAAGCCCCTGCCCACAGAACGATGGAAATCTAGTTTAGGTAACAGAAACCCAATGTTATCATGAGTTTAATATTCTTAGCATAGCCAACTACCGGAGTCAACCGTAATGTCATCAGGAGTGTAGCGGATTTTCTGGAAGGATCAGCATACGCGGGAAAAATTCAGCATCTCCCTGCTTTTTTTGCGGCAAAACGCCAACAGGTCTAATGAGACAACGCCGCTCAACACATTAAACAGGAGGAAAGAGGGACCATGTGAAGAAAAGGAATAAGACTTACCTTGAGGCGTGAAACAGGATAGAATCTCCTTTGGATATCGGTTCTTTACTTTCCACAATACGTGCAGTCGCTGTATGGTCCTGCGTGGAAATGACGACCAGACTTCCCACTTCCCTATTGGGTAAACCAGCCGTGATCTGAGAAGCTTGAAAACTTTTCCGTTGTCCGCTATGAATGACCGAGAACCGGTCGCCACGCATCACACCGTCCTCTCTGCCGTAATCAATATAGACAATGTCATCCTGTGCATTATTCCTGCGATTGTCCCGGACCTCCACGATTGTCCCCTCTGTGTTTTCAGGAAGAATCTTGTCACTCAGATCAACCCTATTAAACAAGTTTTTTACCGAAACGATGTAATCCGATCTGGAAATCGGTTCTCGGGAGTGGATGATCTGGGCTGTGGTCGAGCCCTTGTCCGTGTAAGTGACCTCCACAATTCCAAGGACATTAACCAGATCTCCAAGGTGTTCCTCTGTTTTCGGATGATAAACATCCTTCATAGACTTAAAAACAACCCATTGCCCTTCATCGACGAATTCTTCACCGAAAGAATTCAAATAGACAGTATCTCCATCGCCCAGCATGATTTTGGAATCTACTGCGGCATGAATTTCTCCTTCCGGCTTCAGGTCTGTCACGATCATTCCATTTGAAAATAAGCTCCAGAAGTCGGGGTCCGGGGGAAGCGTTTCTTCAACCACGGGTTGAACCGGTTCGAGGGGGGGCGAGGCAGGGATCTCTTTTTCGACAAAGAACTGAGGGGGAAGTGGCTCAACCAGCTGCCGTTCTGTGGACAAGGCCTCTTTTCCAGGGACCCCATCTGCTAGGGCCGAAAAATTTGAAAAGAAAGCCAGCCCAACAATCAAACCCAATCCCCATCTCATCTCTTTCTTTGACATTCTTTCTCCCTTTTATTCTGAATTTGCTAGAAAAAAGATACCAAATTATAACAAATTGTCAAGCAATAACCCACAATACAAGAGATATCTAACGTCCTGGATAAGCAGGAAGTCTTCCATACCTCTCATCGACTGCCTCTGGAAACGTTCGGCGCAGTTAATGCTATCTCAAGGCAGGTCCGGAAACACCATGTTAAGTTGACTCCTTTTATTCAAAAATGTTAGATTCAAGCCCATTGTCCAGGGAAAATTCCGTAAGGACTTTCCACATTCACTAGGCTGATTCCCACTTATGTTGGCAATTAAGGACCTCCGCGAGGGGCTGGATTTCGTACAAGACCGGATTGCGCTCAGGCAAATTGATATTTCTTTTGACGAATGGACCGGACTGGACCAACGTCAACGCGACCTGAAGAGGCAAATTGAGGGTCTTAAATACAAAAAAAACAAAGCATCGGAACAGATCGCAAAACATAAAAGAGAAAATACATCTATCGAATCCATACTCAAAGAAATGAAACAGGTTTCCGGAGAAATTTCCGGACTTGAAGCCGCGCTGAAACAGACGGAAGGAAAAATAAGCCCCTTCCTGCTCAGCTTGCCCAACCTCCCGCATTCTTCGGTCCCGATTGGAAAAAATGAAGCAGACAATCCGGAAATTCGACGTTGGGGAAAACGCCCTTCTTTTTCCTTCCAGCCTTTACCGCATTGGGAAATTGGTGAGCAGCTCGGCATCCTCGATTTTGAACGGGGCGCCAAGATCACAGGGGCACGGTTTGCACTCTACAAGGGGTGGGGGGCCAGACTTGAACGCGCTCTAATCAACTTTATGCTTGATCTTCATGTAAATGAACATGGTTACAAGGAAATGATTCCTCCTTTTATCGTCAACCGAGAGAGTATGACCGCGACAGGACAACTTCCGAAATTTGAAGAAGATCTCTACCGGCTCAAATGTGAGGATTATTTTCTCATTCCGACCGCTGAAGTCTCACTGACCAATATCCACCGGGCAGAAACATTGTCAGAATCACAACTCCCTCTATCCTATGTGGCCTACACGCCCTGTTTTCGCAGGGAAGCCGGTACCTACGGGGGTGAAAGCCGGGGCTTGATTAGACAGCACCAATTTAATAAAGTTGAACTCGTTACGTTTTCTTTTCCCGATGAATCCTATGACTTGCTTGAAAAACTCTTGTCCCATGCAGAAGAAGTTTTAAGAAGACTGGACCTGCACTATCGGGTGGTATCGCTTTGTACAGGGGACCTTGGTTTTTCTTCCGCAAAGACGTATGATATAGAAGCTTGGCTTCCGTCACAAAACGCATACCGGGAAATCTCATCCTGTAGTAACTTTGAGGCCTTTCAGGCAAGACGCGCACGGATTCGATACCGAAATAGAGAAGGGAAGCTTGTACACCTTCATACACTGAATGGCTCCGCTTTGGCGGTTGGACGAACCGTTGTGGCCCTTCTGGAGAACTATCAACAAGCGGACGGATCGGTCCTCATTCCGGAATATCTCAGACCATACATGGGAGGACTCAAAACGATTGAGGCAAACTGAGCGATTGCTTCCGATGTCCTGAAAACAATGGAGGGGTGGCCGAGTGGCCTATGGCGGCGGTCTTGAAAACCGTTACCCGAA
>JBHHXE010000010.1:0-27845 GCA_046756865.1 Nitrospiria bacterium
GACGAAAAGTAAATGTCACGCTGCTAAAGCATGCATGTGTGGTGTCGGTGAATCCCAACGCGGCACTATCTTCCAAGATGTCTTTGAAAAGGGCAAATGTGTCAAATTCAATGAGATCTATACCGAATTCTTTTTCGACCTTCCGTGATCGTTTCGACAACCTATTATTAAAGCGTAATGTACTCTTGGTTGTCTTTTCTATCAGAGATTTATCTCCAATCATTTCTGAGATGAGCCTTGTCTCAGGAATCGCACCGATATCAGGGAGGTTCAAGACGATGATTGTTCTTGCACCTGCCTCTACCAACCTTCTAATATTCATCACAATCATCTCGACCGTATCTTTTATAATTAACTCCGCTGTCGCCTCGTTCATTGCATCCCGAGCATCGCGCAGATCGTTTCCACCAAACCCAATGATATAGAGGGCATCCGAAGGGGCATCGCCAAGATGATTATAAAGAAAAGCACTGACTTGATTATGAAGATCAATCGGTCCAGTAGTATGAGCTCTAGCGGAAACAACGGCATAGTTTGTTCCGACCTCCGGTCCTATCAGATGAAACGAGGATTCGGCCGAGAGACCCAGGCCATCAGCCAGGATATCTACTGCAACAGGGCCGTTAGTGATTCGGCCCATGAAAAAGGGGAACGGCGGGAGCGAAATATGCGGAAGGGAAGCAAAATTCCCGGTATCCTCCAAACTGTCTCCGAAAATAATAAGATCAGTGAAGGCATGTGCGGAGACCTCCAGGAAAAATAAAAGGGACAGACATATGACGATGCGGTGCAACGCTTTTTTTGCCATAGTTGTTACCTCCTTTTTGTGAAGCATCTTAATAACACGTACTCACCTTTACTTTTGATAACGATGTAATTTCGAAATAGTGACTCTGAGCCGTTAGAAGTTGACCTGAGCATTCTTGATATAATTTGTCTCTATTTCATCACCCACTGGCAGTTTGCTTTATGTATCTTCTTGCGAACGAGGAAGCCTTGGATACCGACCACTTTCATCAAGGAATAATTCTTTCAAACATTGGGAGCACAAAAAATCTTGTTTAAAATGGAGCGAATAAATCATGGCGTTTTCTAATACCCGGAACATACATGACCGACTAGCTATCCAACGCAATAACGATGCCAGAGAAAGATACGACTCTTTAGCGTTCTTAACGGTGAGGCCGAAATCCATATAATATATAGGATTTACAAATGAACTCTTCCTCTTAAGAAGGATGTATTGCCATAAACGGGAAAATCCCTTGGTTTTGGAGTGTATCTGAATTGATACGAAACTGAACACAATTGGATACAGGAGGCAGGTTTATGTGATTTGACGACATTCGATCCAAAAAAGAAACCCGAACTTTCACCAATTGACAACGGTATGGCAGCAATATCAAGGCCGGATCGAAAGCGACGCCGGTTATCTTCTGGAAGTATCTAGATAAGGAAGACGCTGAGGCAGGGAAAAGGAATCAGTCCCCATGCTCCGTTATTATCGGGTTTTTAATGCCGATAAACGCGAAGGAATAGACGCCACGAGGGAAGGAGAAGACTATATCCGGGGAGGGAGAAAAAAGCCTGGGATCGGGTTTCTCCTCCGATCCCAGGCTAATCTTTAAAAGGGAAGATTCTAGCCTCGGTTAAAGCCAGAGGATCATTTTCTACGACAGGCTGATTTCGGAATTTTTCATAGCCTGATCCCATATCCTGCCACGCAAAGCCCGACCCTATCCTCGTTTGATTCTTGCTCAGTATTGGGAACAAAAAAGTGACCGCATCATAAACCCCTGACCCTGTCCGCAGGGCAGTCTTCAAAATTCCAACGAGTGGCCCGAAGGACACTACTTCGATCGGCCCATCTTTCACCTCGATGTCTTGAGGTTTACTGAAAATTTCGGCCCATCCTGTAGACATATTTACGACCCCGGTTGTTAATTTCGTCCCTGTGTCTTCCACATATTGGTCAAGTGGTGCATTCGCTAATGACATGCTCGGCAAGACCAAAGCAAACGAGATCACAAGAACAAGGAACATCGATTTCAGGATCGCGGGGTTGTCGGAGTATGTTGCTAGGCCTGACTCTGCCTCCATTGTCCAAACCACCGTGTTGGAGAACAACTTTTTCATAGCCCACCTCCTTCGAAATCATTCAATGCCACTGCCTATATTATATATAATAATAGAGCCTGTTTCATCTAGATGTAGTCTCTATTACAAGAAGGAAAAAAGACAGGATCGATCCCGTGTTCACGGGCTGATAGAAGCTTTGTAGGAATAATAACCTATATAGCCAAGGAGCAGATAGGATGGATAGCAATGGGGAATTTGAGATCGGCTGAGATCGATCAATTCAGGTGACAATCTTCAATCTGAAATTTGTCGATGCGTTTAAATCCTTTAACGAGGAGCCCTTTATTGTATCGCTTATATTAGGCGTAGAATCCGTTTACTGAAAGCTTCCGCGCTCCAAGACCATCCTTTACTTCAAAATGTTCCTTAGATAGATTCTTGCTCTTGGAGAAAAGGAGATGTTGTTCGTGAAAGATCCTGGATCATGAAATCAGAGCCCGGGACATACGCGCTCATTCTTCAAAGTCGCTCTGAAGCCAGGGGACAAGTCGGCCGGTTGGGTCAAATCAACCTGAAGCCGGGATATTATATCTATGTTGGCAGCGCCTTCGGTCCGGGCGGCGTACAAGCGAGAGTATCACGTCATTGATCCCTTTTCATTCATCCTCCTCTTGTTTCGAAGTGAAGGCGTTTCCCCAAAGAGAAATCTTTTTACTCCCAATTACCATATTCCAGCATATCAAAAAAATAATTTAACACCGATTTAACATTTCAGAAATGGATCTGTAATTTCGGGGGGATACAATACCCACGGATTTAATTAAGAAACGAGGAGTGGATCCTACCAGCGCGGCGATCTTCGGCTTCAAAAAAGAGCAGCACAGAAAAATGATGTTAATGGAGAAAACCACTCAATGAATTCAGGTGAACGCTCACTCCCGTCACCACACCAAAAAAATGTAACACAAATTCTATTTCAGTCTTTGACGAAGGCTGTTCTCCTTGCGTCTTTTTTCCTTCTCCACCTCCATACCGGGGCATTGGCTCGAGAAAGTGTGAGAGACCTCAAAGATCTGTTGATTGAAAAAGGAGTCCTCTCCAAAGAAGAAGCGGCTTCGCTCCGGGAGACACCTCTTTCTGATTGGATAGATCGGATGCGAATGTCGGGAGATTTCAGGCTTCGGCAGGAGTCCATCTGGAAAACGCCTGGATCGGACCGCAGTCGTCAGCGTTTCAGGCTCCGTATGGCCATGAATATGAATATTGACAATTTCCAGCTCGGTATCCGGATCGCTTCAGGCGCGGGGGAGCAAGCTTCGGCCAACCAAAGTTTTGACAGCCTTTTTTCCCAGAAGCCCCTCTGGATCGACCGCGCCTACCTCTCATGGAAACAAATCTCAGGGCTCACACTGAGCGCCGGGAAAATGCCGAATCCCTTCTACAGGGTCTATACCACCGATATTATTTGGGATAGTGATGTCAATCCTGAAGGATTTGCTGAACAGCTTGTCATGAAGCCTTTCGACAAGTTAGACCTCTTTATCAATCTGGGCCAGTTCGTCCTGGATGAAGACTCCACAGACAATAATGATCAATGGTTGTTTGGCGAACAACTGGGAGGCCGGATTTCGTTCACCGGGGAGAGTCGTCTCACCTTCGCTGCATCCTACTACAGCCTGGAAAATGCGACAACCGGGGCCTTCGGACAAAATGCTGTTCAGGAGGGCAACACACGCGTCTCACCAAGCGATCGCACCCTGGTCAATCCGTTCCGGGTGCTTGATCTGACGGCAGATTTTTCCACCAAACTTGGTTGCATCCCTTTGGCCTTGCAAGCTGACTATGTCCGAAACCTGGCTGGAACAACAACGGGCGAGGATACGGGCTATCAATTTGGTGTGAGAATCGGAAAGGCCAAAGCGCCCCGTACCTGGGAGCTTGCCTATTTTTACAAAAAGGTGGAGACAGATGCGACAGTGGCAGATCTGGCCGATTCCGATTTCGGGGATGGCGGGACAAACCGTAGAGGTAACATTTTCTGGATAGCGCATCAAATATCAAAACCACTTCTATTCAAAATAAAATTCCTTAATACCGAAGTCGAGGATGAATCTCTCCCGCCGGGAAAAGATGATGTTGATCGGGTTCAGATCGATCTTGCCTTAAAATTCTAAATAAAATGAGCCCATTGAATACCCGCTAAACCATTTTTAACAAAAACTTTACAGGTTTGTAACCTAGACATAATACGTTTTCGATATATTGACGGGAGGAAAATCTATGAAAAAAATCGTATTGATAAGCATACTGCTCGCATTCTTCCCTGCCCAGAGCTGGGCGAAGCGTGCTCTGGTCAAGATCGACGGTTCCAGCACAGTCTTTCCCATCACGGAAGCCGTAGCGGAAGACTTTCAGGCGCAAAGCCGGAAAACCCGCGTCACCATTGGGGTTTCCGGAACCGGCGGGGGCTTCAAGAAGTTCTGCAAAGGGGAGATCGATATTGCGGATGCATCCCGACCCATTAAGCCTTCAGAGGTCAAACAGTGTGTCGGAAACAAGGTCGAATATATTGAGCTTCCCGTCGCCTATGACGGCATTGCTGTCGTGGTTAATCCAAAAAATAACTGGGTCAAAGACCTCACGGCCGAAGAATTAAAAAAATTGTGGGAGCCGGAAGCAAAAAACAAGGTAACCCGTTGGAACCAAATCCGACCAGGCTGGCCGGCCAAAGAGATCCATCTCTACGGTCCCGGGATCGACTCCGGAACCTTTGACTATTTTACAGAAGCCATCGTTGGAGAAAGCGGGGCCAGCAGAGGGGACTTTACGGCAAGCGAGGATGACAATGTTCTCGTGCAGGGAATCTCAACAGATTTAAACGCCCTCGGTTTTTTTGGGGTGGCTTACTATGAATACAACAAGGACCGCTTAAAACTGGTTCCAATCGACGACAATAAGGATGAGGACGGGAAAGGGCCGATCCTTCCCACCTACGACAATATCCTCAAGGGTCGCTACCAGCCGCTGGCCAGGCCTATCTTCATCTATGTCAGCAAAAAATCTGCCGACAGGCCGGAGGTGAAGAAGTTCATAGAATTCTATATGACGCAGGGGGGGGAGCTATCAAAAGAAGTTGGCTACATCGCCCTCCCGGATCGCGCCTACAACCTTGCGCACAAACGTTTCCAGAACCGCATGACCGGCTCCATCTTTGGCGGAAAAGGGGCACAAATCGGGGTTAAGGTCGAAGACCTCCTCGAGAAGAAAGGACAGTAGCACACTGGACCCAAGACAGCGCCAAAAAATAAAAGAAACCCTCATCGAGAGCGCCCTCTTTCTTTCCGCCCTGCTCTCTGTTTTTATCACTGTCGGTATCGTTTGCGTCCTGATGATGGAGACCTACGAATTTTTTAAGGTAGTCGCCTTAACGGACTTTCTGACCGACACGGAATGGACCCCCCTCTTCTCTGAAAAACATTTCGGCATCCTTCCACTCATTTCGGGAACCTTCCTGACCACCCTGATTGCCATGTGCGTTTCAATGCCGATTGGTTTGATCAGCGCGGTCTATCTGAGTGAATATGCCTCAGGCCGGATCCGGGCAACGGTCAAGCCCTTTCTGGAGATCCTTGCCGCTGTACCCACAGTGGTCTATGGTTACTTCGCCCTTCTTTTCGTGACCCCTCTTCTCCAGAAAATCATCCCCGACCTTTCGGGCTTCAACGCCCTGAGTCCCGGTATCGTCATGGGAATCATGATTGTCCCGATCATCTCCTCTCTGAGCGAGGATGCCATGCATGCCGTCCCGGTGAGGCTGCGGGAAGGGGGCTATGCCCTGGGGTCAACAAGGCTTCAAGTTGCACTGAGTATTGTCTTGCCGGCAGCGCTTTCCGGCGTTCTGGCCTCCTTCATTCTGGGCTTGTCCCGCGCGGTTGGGGAAACAATGATCGTCGCCATTGCCGCCGGACTCCAACCGAGATTGACGATGAACCCGCTTGTTCCAATTGAAACCGTGACCGCCTACATTGTCCAGGTCAGCCTGGGAGACACCCCGACAGGGACGATCGAATATATGACGATATTTTCCGCCGGTATCACTCTTTTTATGATGACCTTTGTCCTGAACATCATCAGTTATCTGCTCCGAAAAAAATTCAGGGAGGTCTACGATTAGATCATCATTGCAAACTATACGGAAAAGCCATGATTGAACAAAAGCGCCTTTCCCGTCTCTATGAAAAAATTTTCTCCGCCCTGGGACTTCTCACTACCCTGATCGCCGTTGCCGTGCTGCTGACTTTGATCATCGACGTTTTTATGGATGGCGCGTCAAGGCTCGACTGGAAATTCCTGACGAGCTATCCCTCACGCAGGCCGGGAAAAGCCGGGATCCTCTCTGCCTGGGTCGGAACCGTGTGGGTAATGGTTCTGACGAGCATGATGGCCTTCCCGATCGGCGTCGCTGCGGCCACCTACCTTGAGGAATATGCAAAAAAAAATTGGCTGACCGACTTGATTGAAATTAACATCGCCAATCTTGCCGGCGTGCCCTCCATTATCTACGGTCTGCTCGGCCTGGTCATTTTCGTCCGCTGGATGAAACTGGAGCAGAGCGTTCTCGCAGGGGCCATGACACTGTCCATGCTTGTCCTACCCATCATTATCCTTTCAGCGAGGGAGTCTCTTAAGACGATTCCCTTCACCGTCAGGGAGGCTTCTTACGCGCTCGGTGCGAGTAAGTGGCAAACCATTCGAAACCAGGTGCTTCCAGCGGCCATGCCGGGCATCCTCACGGGAACCATCCTGGCCATGTCAAGAGCCATTGGAGAAACCGCCCCGCTCATTATTGTCGGTGCATTGACCTATGTCGCCTTCCTTCCGACAAGCCCCATTTCTTTTGAACCGCCTTATTTCAGTTTAGAAGGGCTCTCCGATCCCTTCTCTGTTCTTCCGATTCAAATTTTTAATTGGGTTTCTCGTCCTCAAAAAGGGTTTTCGGTTAATGCCGCGGCGGCGATTCTTGTTCTTCTTTTCATCACCTTCGCCATGAATGGAATTGCTGTTTACCTAAGATATCGTTATCAGAAAAAACTAAGGTGGTAATCATGGATCATTCCTTTGAAGTCAAACGTCTGAATGTCTTTTACGGTGAAAAACATGCGGTAAAAGATGTCTCTATTACTGTACCGGCAAAAGGGGTTACTGCCGTGATCGGGCCGTCCGGCTGCGGAAAGAGTACCTTCCTGCGGTGTTTGAATCGAATGAATGACTTATTGCCCAACTTCCGGAGGAATGGGGAAATTATTTATGATGGCCGGGACATCTATTCCAAAGAGGTTGATGTCATCGATATCCGGAGGCGAATCGGCATGGTCTTCCAGAAACCGAACCCCTTCCCGAAAAGTATTTACGAAAATATTGCCTACGGATTGAGAATACAAGGCATAAAAAGTAAAGAGATCACGGACAACATTGTCGAGTCGAGCCTGAAAAAGGCCGCCATCTGGGAAGAGGTCAAAGACCGGCTTTCCAGTTCCGCCCTTTCTTTGTCCGGAGGACAGCAACAGCGTATCTGTATTGCGAGGGCCCTGGCGGTTGAACCGGAAGTCCTCCTTCTGGATGAGCCGACCTCGGCCATAGACCCGATCGGCACCGGCCGCATCGAAGAGCTCTTGCGTGAATTGAAGAAAAGTTATACCATCGTCATTGTGACCCATAACATGCAGCAGGCGGCGCGGATCTCGGAAATGACGGCCTATTTCCTGTCTGGAGAACTTGTCGAATTCGACCAGACCTCCAGGATCTTTACGAATCCCAGGGATCAAAGGACGGAAGACTATATCACCGGAAGATTCGGTTAAGTAACGACTCATCTCACCCGTATAAGGCTCCATGGCGGCGTTGCTGCGGTGCTCGAATCCTCACGTAGAAAACTACGTTGCGGTTCTGCGCTCCTCGTGCCTTGCCCTGAAACCTTATCCAGGCAAGCTGAGACCTTACTAATCACGTCACGGCTAAATAAAGGAGAAAAGATAGAATGCCTCGTCACCTGGAAGAAGAACTGGCCCTGCTTAAAGAAAAAATCTTGAAGATGGGGGCCTTGGTTGAATCACAGATTTCGGATTCCATCAAAGCGCTTGTGGGGCCGGATCTCAACCTTGCCCAACAGACTATTCAGAATGACCACCTTGTCAATGCCATGGATGTCGAAATTGATGAGGAATGTATCCGGATTCTGGCCCTCTACCAACCAGCCGCGCGCGACCTGCGGTTTGTGACAACGGCCATGAAAATTACCACCGATCTGGAGCGGATGAGCGACCTTTCCGAAGATATCTGCGAGCGGGCCATTGAACTGGCCCAGGAGCCGCCATTAAAACCTTACATTGATATCCCAAGAATGGCAAAAAAAGCCCGCAAGATGGTCCACGAAACATTGGATGCTTTTGTCAACATGGATGCAGACCTTGCCCGCAAGGTCTGCGCACGGGACGAGGTCATCGACAATATCACTGATCAGATCTTCCGCGAGCTCCTCTCCTACATGGTCGAAGACCCGAAAACAATCAGCCGGGCCATCCGAATCAGCTTTATCGCTAAATATATCGAACGTATAGGCGACCATGCCACCAATGTCGCGGAGATGGTCGTCTACCTGGTCGAAGGAAAGATCATTCGGCATACAAGGATAGACCCTATTGAAACCTGACCCAAGGTGGGCTAATCTTCTTTCTTATATCGCCGGCTTTCATGCACCTGTAAAAAGTCGTCACTCCGGTGCCTACCGGAGTCCGAAGACATTGTTGTGGCTGCTTCAGTATAATGGAGTCTGGCTTGCGCCGGAATGGCAGGAATAGACTTTTCTAAAACGCAATCCGAAAAGGTCAAGGATTAGGTTCACACTTCGTGTTCAGACGCCTTATGAAACCTTCTATTTCACACCCCGGGATTTCAGCTCCGCCTCAAGATTGAAGAGCGCGGCCCTGCCGGTGTTTCCCTCAAAGATGTTGGCGATTGAATCATCAGCGTAGGTGGCCCTGTCTGATTTTTGCATGGGGTCTCGCCGTGAACTTTTTTTATCCTCCCAGGCCTTCAGACAGGCCTTTGTGATGATCTTGCCGAGCGGCGGCGGGTTGTAGAGGACTTTCTTGATCGACAGGGGGTTCATTGAGAGCGGATTGAAATTTTGGGGAAGATAGCCTTCCCTAATAAGGCGCTCCGTCAAGCCTGTATTCGGCTGTATGCCGAGAAAAAAGAGGGCGGGATAGACCTGTGCCTCTCCCATGATTGCGATAATTTTCTTGTAGGATTCTATGCTCTCCAGGAGGGTCTCTTCAGTATCCCCCGGAGAATTGAGAGAATAGTTCAAAATAATTCTCCCTTTATAACCGGCCTCCTTTAAATACCGGCAGCCTTCATAGAGTTTTTCCAGACGAAAGCCCATTTTCATCCCATCCAGAACCGCTTGCGAGCCGGAAGTAATCGCAATCTCGGTATCGCCCAGGCCCGATTGAACCATCAGGCGGGCCAGATCCTCTGTAATCAGACTGGTCCGGATGTAGCCTCCCCACTCGATCTTCATGCCGCTCGCGATAATGCGCTCCAGGGTCTCGGCGCAATGCGGATAATATTTTGATCCGGGTACCCACTGCGCATCGGCAAACCAAAAGCGGCGGCTCCCCCAGCGGTCATAAAAGGCCTTCATCTCAGCAACAATATTTTCCGCGGGACGGGTATACACCCGCTTTCCTTCAATATAAGGGTAGAGACAGAACTGACAGTCGTAAGGACATCCACGCTTGGTCTGAATGCCGATGATTTCTCCAGTGTAGGCCTCGTACTGGGGGAAAATAGATTCGATATAGGCAGGGTCCTGCACAGTATCATCCAAAAGAACAGGAGTCCTTTGCTTCCCTGTAAAGATCTGATCGCCCTTGCGGAATATACAACGATCCTCCATAACAGGAAGATCTTCATAGACATGCACTAAGGCATCTTCCCCCTCTCCGATGATCCCGATGATCCCCTCGGGAAGGCGCTGGATAATCTCCTTTGAAAAAACCGAGAAGCCTCCCCCGCCTACAACCATCTGGATCTTTGGGAAATATTTTCGGATAAGTTTGAAATAAGAAAAATGTTCTCCGAGATTTCCATAGTAGAGCCAAAGGGATCGAAGCCCTTCAATAGCTGCAATGACTTTCTTGACGGGGTTAAAGGAGTAGTAGAAATCGAAAGCAAATTTCAGGGCGCCGTCGCCTTCATGCGGAGCAAAGACTTGTATATCGCGCCAGGAGAAGGCAATCAGGTCCGGCTGAAACGATGCAACCAGGTCACGAAGAGCAGACTTTCTCTCAGCGCGAGGAATCAGTGAAAGGTCCAGGATTTTTTGAGGGGCCTCCGGATGCCGCTGATGGAGAAAATGTGCGAGGTAGGTCAAGCCCAGGGGGTAAACCTTTTTGCAGGGTAGAAAAACGTAAAGGACCGCCTTTGGCCGCATGCCACCTCCAATCGGTACACGGTATCACGGTTCTCTGAGCCCACGCAAGTTTAGATCTCCTCCAAAGACCTTTGGCCCCTCAATTATATTTGACGACATGAAAATAAACATTGTAAGATAACACTCCAGTTTTGATGAGCCAGCCAGCCTCAACAGTCACACAAATCAATATTCAATTTGATCCAGATCATAAGGAGGAATAAAAAAGATGGTACTCGTAAACAGACAAGCTCCGGATTTCACTGCAAAGGCCGTTAAGGGAAGCGAAGTGATTGATGATTTTAAGCTCTCTTCCCTGAGGGGGAAATATGTCGTGCTGTTCTTCTACCCGCTCGACTTTACATTTGTCTGCCCGACCGAACTGCACGCATTTCAGGAAAAACTTGAGGACTTTAAAAAGAAAAATGTCGAGGTAATCGGTGTCTCAACCGACTCCTGGTTCTCACATCTTGCCTGGCTGAGGACTCCCAGGAATGAGGGCGGGATCGAAGGCGTTTCCTACCCGCTGATCTCTGATTTCAACAAAACAATCTCCCGCGACTATGATGTATTGTTTGATGGTTTGGGAGCCGCTTACCGTGGCCTCTTCCTGATCGACAAGGAAGGGATTGTCCAGCATCAGGTCATCAACAACCTGCCGCTCGGACGGAGCATTGATGAAGCCCTCCGTATGGTTGATGCATTGCAGTTCACCGAGAAACATGGTGAAGTCTGCCCTGCCAACTGGAAAGAAGGTGACAAATCCATGAAGCCGACCGATGCCGGGCTGAAAGAATATTTCGCTTCATAAGGCAGGTTTAAGCACGTTCATCAGCAAATCTTCAAAAAAAGGGGCAGCCCTGAAAGGCTGCCCCTTTTTTTGAGAATGTTTACGGAGAAGAAAAGGGATAGTCAACCTGCATCGCCGCACGCACCCGACGCATCGTTTCTCTGGCAACTGTTCTCGCCCGGTGGGTTCCTTTGATCAGTATCTCATCGATCTTCTTATCATCCTCTTCATACCTGGAACGCCGTTCACGAATCGGCGAAAGAAACCGGTTCAGGGCTTCGGCAAGTAAGCGCTTAACTTCAACATCGCCAACCGTCCCTTTTTCGTAACGAACTTTTAGGGCTGCCACCGCATCCTTGTCCGGGTTAAAGGCGTCGTGATAGGTGAAAACCGGGTTCCCCTCCACATGTCCCGGATCTGTGGCACGGAGACGTGTCGGATCGGTATACATACGCATGACCTTTTTCTCAACTGTCTTTGCACCGTCAGAAAGATAGATCGCGTTGCCGAGGCTCTTGCCCATCTTTGCCTGACCGTCGGTACCGGGGAGGCGTGCAACTTCACCAACCAGGGCCTCCGGCTCGACAATGGTCTTCTTATAAAGCGTGTTGAACTTCCGAGTAATCTCGACGGTTTGCTCTATCATCGGGAGCTGGTCTTTCCCCACCGGGACAAGATCCGCCTGAAAGGTGGTGATATCGGCCGCCTGATGAACCGGGTAGACCAGAAATCCTGCGGGCAGGTTCTGCTCGAAGCCCTTCTGTTTCATCTCATCCTTTACCGTCGGATTTCTCTGCAGCCGGGCGACCGTCACAAGGTTAAGGTAGTAAAGCGCCAACTCGGCAATCTCCGGTACCATCGACTGAACGAGAATTGTGCTCTTTTCAGGATTGATCCCGACAGCCAGGTAATCGCGAACAACCTCCCGGATATTTTGAAGCAAAATTTCAGGTTGTTCAAAATGGTCGGTTAATGCCTGAACATCCGCAATGAGGATGAAGGTTTCATATTCCTCCTGAAGTTTCACCCGATTGACCAGTGACCCGACATAGTGCCCGAGGTGAAGCCGCCCCGTCGGCCGGTCACCCGTGAGAATTCTCTTTCTTCTTTTCATCGCAGGAAGTTTTCTCCAGAAGAGAGGTTAGAAAGATCTGTTGTTGATCGGATTTCATTATGAAGCCTGATGGATAGCCTGTCAAGATCGATCACATGCGCACATTATCGTCGTAATCACCTCTCTTTTTATGTATAATGAGGGGTTTTTTGTATCCCTATCTCTCGGGCTACCAATGGATGTACGTGTAAAAAATGCATTCTTGCGGATGGGAAGATCCGGGAAGGCTCTTTTTGACCTACTGACTTTCTCCCAGGAGAGGACCCTGTCCATCCTGGTGGTTGTTGTGGGCCTGACCGCAGGAATCAGCGCCTATATCTTCAAGCGGCTCATCGACGGCGTCCATCACCTTTGCTGCGGATCAGAACTTTCCTCTCTTATTTTTTCAGGGAACTGGTATCGCGTGTTTTTACCGGCGATTGGAGGCTTGCTAACGGGTCTCGTCATTTATAATTTTGCCCTGGATGCCGGAGGACACGGCATTTCCCGGGTTATCTACGCCTTGAAACGCCTTGGCGGCCGCATACGGCCCCGGGTGGCTGTCGCGAAATCCATCACAAGCGCGTTCACCATTGGAACAGGCGGCTCGGCGGGCCCCGAAGGTCCGATCATCCAGATCGGTGCATCTGTTGGCTCAACGTTTGGGCAATGGTTTCATCTTCCAACACATTACATGAAAACCCTGGTCGCGGCCGGTGCGGCCGGAGGTTTTTCCGCGGTCTTTAATGCGCCCATTGCCGCGGTTATTTTTTCGATGGAAATATTGCTAGGGGACTTTTCCTCCCAAGCCTTCTCCATGGTCGTCATCTCATCGGTCATTGCTTCCGTCACCTCCCATATCCTCTTAGGCGATGAGATTTTCCTGCCGACACCCGCCTTCGGAATTGAGCATCAGGGGGAGTTGGGCCTTTATTTTTTTCTGGGCATTCTTTCAGTGCCCCTGGCCAGGCTGTTTATTCATGCCCAGTTTTTCACAGAAGGGCTCTTCAAACGCTTCAAACAAATTCCAAAACCTATACGGCCCATGATCGGCGGCCTCATGGTCGGCAGTTTCGGTCTTTTTGTTCCAATGATTCTGGGTTCGGGACATCATGAAATTATGTCCGTTGTCTCAACGGGAGACGACTCCGTCCGTTGGACCTTTTCCTTCCTCCTGCTGCTCGCTTTTGGAAAGATGGTCTCTACATCCGTCACTCTGGGCTCAGGCGGCTCAGGCGGGACACTGACTCCCTGTCTTTTCATCGGAGCGACAATGGGAACGCTCTTTGGAAATCTTGCACGCATCGTTTTCCCCAACATCGCTTCTTCGGGAGCCTACGCCCTTGTTGGTATGGGCACTTTCTTTGCCGCCGTTGTCCATGCCCCGTTTACTGCAATCATCATGATGTTTGAGATCACCCATGATTACCGTATCGTGGTTCCTTTAATGTTCTCAGTGACCATCGCCATGCTGATGTCCCGTCAGATCGGGGCTATCGGCATGGACGCCATGGTTCTCCTGAAAAAAGGAGTCCGCCCAGAGAGCGGGGCAACCCATGATCCGCTCAAAGATGTGACCGCCGGAGAAGTGATGGCAAGAGATGTTGACACCGTTCATGAAAACATGACAATGGAAAAATTATCCCAATTCATGGAACACAGCCCGCATACCGGTTTTCCAGTGCTCAATGCGGAGGGAGCGCTCTCCGGAATGATCATCTACGCGGATGTCCATCATGCAATCGACGATGGTCTCGACCCCAGGGAGATCCCCGTCAGACAGATCATGCAGAAGCTCATTCCCACCGCGTTCACCGAGGAAGATCTGGGAACTGTGGTCAGGCGAATGCAGGAGTTCGATGTAGACCGGATCGCTATTGTCGACCCGGACAATACAAAACGGCTCATCGGACTCATTACACGGACCAACATCATCTCGGCATATCAACCAACCATGAAGCATTGAGGCCTTAGATTAAAATTGAAAACGCCGCTTCCACCTTTCAAGCCCGATTTTTTTGAGAAAATTATCTCGCCTTTACTGACCTTCATGAGAGGGGTCCGCATCTTTTCCCTTTCCGGTATCCTGCTCGTTTCCTTTCTACTAGACTTTTCCCAGTGGTTTCCCTTACCCTGCAAGCTGATTGCGATCCTCCTTCAGGGTGGCGTTGTGATCAAGCTCATCTTCGAGGAGCGCTACCTCTTCTTTCGTTTCAGGCGGCTGACCTGGCAAAAAAGACTCCTTCCCATTGCCCTTTTTGGGATTGGCCTTCTTTTCTACGCTGAAAAAGGCCTTATCTTCATTGAGATGTTTACCCAGCCGGCCGGATCGCTGACACAAACCTATCGCCTTTACAGCATTATCTTTTTATCCTCGGCATTCGCAATCTATGCCTTACGCATCAACATGATTATCCGGTTTTTAAGCCATCTCAGTCTTCGGCCCGCCCAAACCCTGGCCCTCGGCTTTCTCGTGATTATTCTTCTTGGCACGCTCCTTCTCTCCTTGCCGCAAATGGTAACCGACCCTTCTCAGATTTCATTGATCGATGCCCTGTTTACCTCCACGTCCGCAACCACCGTCACCGGCCTTACCCTCTTTCCTATCTCTGAACATTATCAAACCACGGGTCTGTGGGTCATTCTCGCCCTGATTCAACTGGGAGGCTTGGGGATCATGACCTTTGGCGTTCTTTTTTCTCTGATTTCTAATCAGCGGATGGGCCTGGATGCGGAGATCGCGCTTCAGGGGGCGCTCGACGCCGAGTCGGTCGGAAACGTCCGAAAAGAAATCATGCAGATTTTTTTGATCACCCTGACCATCGAATCCATTGGCGCGCTCCTTTTATGGGTCTTCTTCACACGGGGTGGCGCTGATCCCTTCTTTACTGCAATTTTCCATGCGATTTCAGCCTTTTGCAATGCCGGATTTTCACTCTTTCCAAAAAACCTGGAAGGACATATGGCGCATATTCCGATAAATTTCATTATTGCCTTCCTGATCCTCCTGGGCGGTGTCGGCTTTCCGGTATTGAACAACCTGGTCAGGTATCCCCTTTTCAGAAAATCGCGGACAAACTGGCGCCTGACCTTTCACTCAAAGATGGTCCTTTCCATCTCTGCGGCCCTCCTTCTGGTTGGCACCTTTGGATTCTACTTTCTTGAATACAGCGGGACGCTCTCTTCACTCTCCTGGTATGAAAAATGGCTTGCCGCTGCCTTTCAGTCGGTCACGGCCCGCACTGCCGGCTTCAATACGCTGGACACATCCCAGTTTCGAGACGCGACGCTGTTGCTGATGATTATTCTGATGTGGATCGGTGGTTCACCGGCGTCTACGGCAGGTGGAATCAAAACCACTACATTCGGCGTCATGCTGGCAACACTCAGGGCCATGCTTCGAAACCGGGATGAAGTGAGTCTTTTTAAGCGGAGCGTCTCTCCCCGTGTGGTTCAGAAATCCCTCTCTATCGCTTTTGTCTCATCCGGTATCGTCGCCATCCTTCTTTTATTCCTTCTCTCAACCGAGCAGGAAAGTTTCAAGTCACTTATGTTTGAAACGGTTTCGGCCTATAACACGGTGGGCCTTTCTGTTGGCGCGACATCCCGGCTTTCACCCATCGGGAAACTCATTATCATCATCACAATGTTTTTAGGGCGTATTGGCCCCCTGACCCTCGCGTTCATTCTCGCCGAACGCACAAGCAAAGGTAAATATAATTTCCCACAAGAGCGCGTGATCGTAGGTTGAAAAAAGGACAGAGAATATGCCCGTTTACCATGTTCATCGCTATTCAATTCTCTGTCAACCATGTCGATTAATGATTGAAATAGGAGGAAGGGAATGAAACGATTCTTAGTCATCGGACTCGGCCGATTTGGGATGAGCCTTGCGGAAACACTCTTCTCAGATGGGGCAGAGGTCATTGCCATAGACGAACTTGCTGAACGGGTGGAAGAGATCAAAGAAAAAACCACTCTGGCCGTCCAACTCGACAGTACCGACTCCGATGCACTGAAGTCCGTCGGGGCGGACCGCGTCGATGCAGCCATTATTGCCATCGGGGAAGACTTCGAGGCCAGTGTTGTGACGACGGCAGTTCTCAAGGACTTGGGCCTGAAAGAAATTATTGTCCGTGCCTATACTGAAAGAGAAAAAAAAATACTTCAACTCATAGGGGCCAGCCGCGTTATCTTTGTCGAGCAGGAGATGGGCCGACGCCTGGCAAAAACCTTTTCGGGGGATGCCATCCTCGACTATATCGAGATCTCTTCCACCCACTCCATCGTGCAATGGGAGGTGCCTGATTTTCTTGTAGGAAACACCCTTGGAGATCTCAAGATTAGAGAGAAGTGGAACCTGAATCTCTTTGCCATTAAAAAAGAAGGAACAGCCTCCCTGGGCTTCGGCTGGAGAAAAGGGGAAGAAAAATTAGAATTCAGTCCTCCATTGGAGTATACCATCGTAAAGGGAGACATCATGGTTCTCCTGGGAAAAAGCCGGGACCTGACCCGATTCACCGCACAGAAAGAATAACCGGGCAGACTTCGGAACAGGATTGTTTCTAACTGTCCCGTATGTCCGGCGCGGGAAAAACTGAACCATAACGCACTCGAGTACCATAGGCAGCCACCATGGTGGTTTAGATGGGCTTGCTGGACAGTTAGAAGGGCCAGAAGACGGGGATAAGCCAGGTGCACAAAACCCAAAAGAGAATATTCAGCGGGGTACCCACGCGGACAAAATCTGAAAACCGATATTGTCCGGGACCATAGATCAGTGTATTGGTCTGATATCCCACCGGACTCATAAAACTGAGCGAGGCCGCAAACATCACCGCCATCAGAAAAGGGCGCGGGTCCAATCCGATCGATTCCGCCGTCCCGATCGCGATGGGGGCAAGGAGCGCAGCGGTCGCATTGTTCGACATGACATTGGTCAGCATCATTGTCAGGAAAAAGACAGCCGAAAGCAGGGCGGTGGGCCCCCATCGGCCCACGCCGGAAACCAGTACATTTGAAAGAAGAAGGGCCGCCCCAGTCTTCTCCAGGGCAATCCCCAGGGTCAGCACGCCCGCAAGCAGAAAGATAACTTTCCACTCGACCGCCTCATAAGCTTCCTCCAATGTAATACTGCCCGTTAAAACGAGTAGAACAGATCCCACAACCGCGCTTACAACAATCGGGAGGAATCCCGTGGCAGCAGTCGTGACAACCGTGAAGATAATGGTCAGGGCCGGAATAATTTTTCGCTTTCGAAAATCCGGAAGATCCACTTCAGAGATAAAAACAAAGGCCGGGTGCTGCTTCAGCTGCTCCAGATGGTCACTCTTGACTTCTATGAGAAGCGCATCCCCGGCCCGAAGCGAGGTCGTTTCCAGATTTTCATGCATGATCTCTCCCCGGTGACGAATAGCAAGCGCAGTCGCCCCGAAGCGGTGACGGAAACGAATCTTCTTTAGTGTTCTTCCCTCTAACATTGAATTCGGCGCAACAACAGCCTCGACCAGGACCGCCTGTGCCGATTCTAAATCGGCATCGCGCCACTCAATTTCAGATTTGATGGCAATCCCTTCGCGTTCCTGGAGCGCTTTGATCTTTTCAACATTGCATCGGACGCGAAGGACATCATATTCCTGAAGAATAATACCGGGTGAGGGGAGCAAGAGACGCCTTCCTCCCCTGAAGGCTTCCAGGACATCGATATCTAAATCCTCTATCAGAGGAGAGCCTCCCAAAGACAAGCCTATCGATTTTGCCTCAGGAAGAATGATGATCTCCGTTAGATAATCTCCCATTCCAAATTCCTGCGTCAAATCTCCGGAAACTCTGGTACCTGGAATCAAACGGACGCCAACAAATATCATATAGAGAACCCCGGCGCAAAAAATGATCAAGCCGAGGCGGGAAAACTCAAACATTTCAAAGGCGGGCTGCCCATGCCGTATCGCTATAGAGTCAACCAGGATATTGGTGGACGTTCCAATTAAAGTGCAGACCCCACCAAACATAGAAGCGAAAGAAAGAGGCATCAACAGTTTAGAAGGACTGACCTTTGTGTCCCGGGCAACGCTCAAGACAATAGGCATGAAGATGGCCACTGCAGCTGTATTGTTCACAAACGCCGAAATACCGCCAATGGTTAACATCATCGTAATCAGGGCAACCCAGAAATTTTTCTTTCCGACCTTGGCCAGATAAGCCCCGATAAAGTTTAAGGCCCCGGTTTTGTAAAGGCCCGCACTCAGGACAAACATCGCTCCCACGGTCACGGTCGCCATATTGCTGAAACCTGAAATTCCCTCCTCAGGAGAGATAATCCGGCTTACAAGGAGGGTCGACATGACCATCAGTGCAACCAGATCGACCGGGAAAACTTCAGCCACAAAAAGAATAACTGCTGTGGCGGCAAGCGCCAGAACAAAGAACATTTCGGCTGTCATGATTTCCTCTTCATTAATACAAAAGAACCTAAGAAGAAAAGCCTTATGACAGTCACTTTACACGATTTTCCAAATCCGGACAAGGCAGGGCAGACCTCCTCAAGGTCAGCACCTTGATCCCGGTCGAAAGAGAAACTGAGGACGCATCCAATATCTAAGATCGCTTACAGGGAAAACAGAAAAATCTTCAAGACAGAACTGGAGGGGATCAAAGTGAAATCCCCCTTATCTAAAGATAAACCCTTTGGACACGGTTTCCAATACCGCAAAGGATTTCATAGGGGATTGTTTCAGAAGCACGGGCAACTTCATCGGCCCACACTGACTTATTCTCTTCAGCCCCGATGACCGTGACCCAGTTGCCAACTGTTAAAGAAGGAACCTGCGAGACATCAAGCATGGTCATATCCATACACACGCGTCCGACAACCGGAACGCGTTTCCCTTTGGCCAGCATCACACCCCGATTTGATAAAAGACGAGGATAGCCGTCGGCATATCCAATCGACACGGTTGCAATGAGGCTTTCTTTCTGTGTGACATAGGTCCGGCCATAGCTGATAGATTTGCCTTTCGGAACACGCCGCAAGGCAATCACCCGTGATCTGACCTGCATGACCGGGGAAAGCCGGAGCCGAGTCTGTTTCTCCAGAGGGGAATACCCATAAAGCATCAATCCCGGTCGGACCAGATTAAGGTGCGCCCGACTGAAATGCATAATGGCCGCGCTATTGGCAATATGGCAATAGGAAATTTTTATCCCTCCCTTTTCAAGTGCTTTCCAGATTCGCTTGAGCGCTTTGAGCTGATATCGCGCAAAAGAAAGATCCTTTAAATCGGCGTCGGCAAAATGGGTGAGAATCCCCTCCACATGAAGTCCTGGCAGATCGACCACCTTCTCCACAAAAGCACTTGCCTCATCGGGAGAAAGGCCAATACGTCCCATCCCGGTATCAAATTTGATATGCACGTTCACAACTTTTCCGGCAAGCTTCGCTTGACGGCTGAGCGCGATGGCCGAGTCCAGGTCAAAGAGCACCGGAGTAAGGCCATGCTCAACAATTTCGGGGATTTGTCCGATAGGACAACCAGTCAACAAGAGTATCGGGTGTTTGATGCCTGCATCCCTCAAGGCGATACCCTCTTTGAGGAATGCGACGCCGAACATGTTTATTTTTCCGGGCCCGGGCTCATGCTTGCCCACCAGAAACCGCGCCACCTCGACCGCGCCATGACCGTAGGCATTCGCCTTGACCACAGGAAGGATCCCGCCACAACCGCTTCGGCTTCTTACCCGACATAGGTTTTCACGCATCGCCGCAAGGTCAACCAGAGCAATGCTGGATGCATGATCTTCAGGGTTCATATTTTCCTTTAAGTCACGCTTTATGTGTTTACGGAGGGTTGGGTTTATTGCTGTGTGGTTCGTCAGACTTCGAGGATCTCTATTTCTTTCTTCCGCAGAATATCATCTACTTTGGCAATGGATTGATCTGTAATCTTTTGAACCGCTTCCTGGTTTTTTCGTTCTTCATCTTCAGTAATGATACCCTCTTTCTGCTGGGATTTTAATTCATCATTGGTATCACGGCGCACATTCCGGATCGCGATTTTGCAATCTTCACCTATTCGCTTTACAAATTTCACCAACTCTTTCCGGCGGTCCTCGGTCAAAGCAGGGATGGGAATGCGGATCACTTTACCATCATTGGAAGGGGTCAGCCCTAAACCGGAAGACATGATGGCCTTTTCTATTTCCTGAAGCTGACTCACATCCCAGGGCTGAACCGCCACGCAACGGCTCTCAGGGATAGAAAGCGAAGCAACCTGGTTAAGCGGGGTCGGTGTTCCATAATAGTTTACTTTGACTGAATCAAATAGACCGAGGGAGGCACGGCCTGTCCGGACACCGGACAGTTCTCCAATCAAATGGGAAATAGAAACCCCCATTTTATCCGCCATCTTCTCTTTAAGATCATCAGGCATGGGCGCCCTTTTCGATCTCATCCGCTTTACTCACTAAGGTTCCCACCTTTTCCCCCCTTAGGACTCTTCGGATATTCTCTTTATCATTCAGATTGAAGACAATAAGAGGAAGGTCGTTATCCATGCAAAGGGTCACAGCCGTCGAATCCATGATCTTCAAACCCCTGTCGATCACATTTAAGTAGGTCAGCCCGGAATATTGCTTAGCGGTAGGATCTTTCATCGGATCCTTGTCAAAGACCCCGTCTACCTTCGTTCCTTTTAAGATCACTTCTGCTCCGATCTCCACGGCACGTAGCACAGCTGCCGTATCTGTTGAAAAATAAGGATTCCCCGTCCCCGCAGCAAAAATGACCACCCGTTTTTTCTCCAGGTGCCGGATGGCTTTTCTCCGAATATATACCTCTGCCAACTCTTTCATCTCAATCGCAGACTGGACCCGTGTAAAAACGCCTTTTTGCTCCAGAATATTCTGAAGAGCCAGGGCATTGAGGACCGTTGCCAGCATCCCCATGTAATCTGCGGAAACACGATCCATCCCCGCAGCGCTTCCCGCGATGCCCCGGAAGATATTTCCCCCACCGATCACGATTGCAGTTTCGACTTTCATCGCAATCATCTCTTTAATCTGGTCTGCAATCGCGTCAATCATCGAAGGATTGATCCCGAAGCCCTCGTCTCCCGCCAGAAGCTCACCACTCACTTTCAAAAGAACTCTCTGATATTTTACTTGAGACATCACAACTCCGCTTGCCTGACTGAAGAACTCCGCCCCGGGAGGGCGGGAATGATGATCGCTGTATATATTCAGTTCTTTCGCTGTGCAATCAGGCTTCGCCTTCTCCCAGCTGATAGCGCGTAAACCGCCGAATCTGAATATTTTCCCCTATTTTGGAAATCTTCTGAGAAACCAAATCTCTTACCGTGAGCTCGGGATCTTTAATGAAGGTCTGCTCCATCAGACAAATCTCTTTAATGAACTTCTTGACCTTGCCTTCGGCGATCTTTTCAATCACATGCTCCGGTTTCTTTGTTTCCCGGGCCTGCGCAACAAAGATTTCCCTTTCTTTCTCAATGAGTTCCGAGGGGACCTCCTCCGGGAGAATGTAGCGGGGGCAGGGGTTTGAGCCTGCAACCTGCATGGCCAGATCTCGGACCAATTCCTGAAATTCACTATTCCGCGCGACAAAATCAGTTTCACAATTGACTTCGATCAGGACACCGATCTTTCCTCCGGCATGGATATAAGAACCAACCAGACCTTCCTGCGTTTCCCGTCCCGATTTTTTCGTCGCAGCAGCCAGCCCTTTTTTCCGGAGGAAATCGACCGCCTTACTTAAATCACCATCCGTCTCCCTGAGGGCTGTCTTGCAATCCATAATACCCGCCCCTGTTTTTTCCCGTAATGTCTTAATCGCCTCAACAGTCAACAACTTCCTCCTTCGTAGATAGGTCCACCGCCTCCTGGGCGCCGTTCCTGGCTGAATCGTTACCCATCCCCACGCAATTTACCCATTTTCAGGCGATGTTTCTTCTCCATCCGTTTCGGGAGGCGCCTCGGGAGTGCTGACGGCGACAGGCTCAAGCTTCTCTTCCTCTTTTTTCTCTGTCTCGGGCGCCGTCGCGGCAGGGACTTCTGTCGCCGCGGCCTTTTCCCTAAGCCGTTGGCCCTCTAAAGCCGCATCCGCAATCTTTCCGGTCAGTAATCTAATCGACCGGATCGCGTCATCATTCCCCGGAATGACATAGTCGATTTCATCCGGGTCACAGTTCGTATCCACAATAGCAATCACAGGAACACCTAGCCGGGCTGCCTCCAACACCGCAGTTTTCTCTTTAATTGTGTCTATGACAAAAACAGCTCCCGGAAGCGCGTTCATCTTTTTAATCCCGCCGAGATTTCGCTCAAGATGCTCTCGTTTCTTTTCAAGCTTGATGACTTCTTTCTTAGGAAGCCGGTCGTAGGTACCGTCTTCACCTGCAGCCTCAAGCTTCTTGAGCCTGACGATACTCTTCTTGATGGTTGAGAAATTGGTGAGCATTCCGCCCAGCCAGCGATGATCGACATAAAACATGTTACAGCGCTTCGCCTCTTCCGTAACTATTTCCTGCGCCTGGCGCTTTGTCCCGACAAAGAGAATGGAATCTCCTTTTTCGGTTAAGTTCCTGACAAAATCATACGCAACATCCAGCTTTTTGGCCGTCTTTTGAAGGTCAATGATATATATATTATTTCGCTCTCCGAAGATATATCGGATCATCTTCGGGTTCCAGCGCTTGGTCTGGTGTCCAAAGTGCACACCCGCATCCAATAATTCTTTTATCTGGCTCATCTTGTTTTCTCCTTTTCTGGTCTGGGCCGCCGCTCCCCCTGTCATCTTTCCAGGCAACTCACCACATTGATATCATGTCAACAAATACGGCGAGGACCATGCCCGGCAGAGGAAACGTGTGGATTATTTTCCTGCGATATAGGGGTCATAAACCCCTTCGCTCACGCCAACTGAATCGGTGAGCTAAACCTTCAGACACTACCATGTCCACGCCCTCCTTTTCAAGGAGAAAAGCCTGCCATCCATTTTGACGCCATGCGGAGCATCGATTCATCACTTGTCTTTTGTTCCAGGTTCTTTATTTCTATCCAGCTTAAATCATGAGACTCATCACTGACAACATATGCGTCACTACCCCTCGCCTGGATGGCGTACCTGATATCATAATGGTAATGTCCCGGTTCTTCTCTTCTTTTCGGGATTTGATGGATATCGATATCAAAAATCTCTCCGCCTATGGCTTCAACCTGCTTCAGCCCTGATTCTTCGTCAACCTCACGGAGCGCGACCCTGAGAATATCAGGATCTCCATCGGCATGGCCTCCCAGTTGAAGCCATCTATTCAACTTTTTGTGATGAGTGAGTAAAACATGTGTCCCTTCATTGTTCACAACCCAGGCAGACCCTGTAACATGTCCCTCCTTATAGCTTCTCTCGAAACATTCTGGCGCAGACAAAACAAAATCGATGAGCCGCGTTACTGTAGCCGATTCACTTATCCATCTGCTCTGGTAGGCAAGCAATTGCTGGAGGATCTTATTTCTATGCATATCCGGGCAAAAAAAGGGGAATAATAGAGATGCGCGATTAATTGATTAAACCGCTTTTTGAATCTGCAGCCCGCGCTGCATGGGCAATGGCTTCACCGGCACGCCGGCTGATCAAGCGTTGTTGTTTGTATCCGAGAACCAGACCCCAGGCATCATTCGGGTACCGCTTTGCCAGGGGCAGGGCGACATCTTCCAGCATCCAGCGACCATGCCGTTCATCTTCTTTGATGTGGAGATCCCAGTATCCTGTAGCTTTTTGGGAAAAATCAAGTCGTTTCGCGGCGGCGGAATAGGGTCGAAATGCTGTAGGCACTGAAATTTCAGTATAGAGCAGTCCCCCGATATAACGGAGGAAATAGCGTTTGCATTCTGTGAGCAGGAAGCTGTGATTGACACCCGCGAGAACCTCCCAGGGCACCACATCGAAGTAGGCCTCCGGCTCTGTACTCATATCAAATTCAAGGAGCATCACCTTAAAATATGTGGAATGTTTGCGCGTAAGACGTCCACCTCCATACTCCTCCAAAAACAGTTTGGTCAGCGTGGAATGGATCTCGTTTGCAACCCCCCCCAGCATGCGCGACATCTGACTGGCCTCAACCAGGCCGTCTAGTGATGTGATCGCGAGGAGCTGCCGATACCCGGCTTCCCCCGCATGATCACGAAAGAAAACACCAGATTCGGAGAGCTCGGGCTCCAAATCCTTTTGGGCCTCCTCAATTAAAATCTCGCCCACATTGGCATGCTTTATCTCGGGGCAATCCAGGCACTTCATCTCCCATGACTGCCAAGCCTCCTCAATTCGGTCACGGATGCCCCGAAGATAAGCAGAACGTTCATTCTTATACCGTTTTAAATCGTCATACCAGAAAAGCTTGAGTCGATTGATACGGTAGAGAACCCGTTGCAGAAATCGATGAGCCGTTTCCGAATCGGAAGAACCGTGATAAGCAGCAATCAGCGCGTCATCCAGTGTCTGCTCAAAATCCAGGATGACAAGACGGAGCGTGTCAAGATTTTCATCCAGCCTATCGGCATCCAGGAGCATCTCGAATTGCGCTTCTGCGGCATTGTACCGTGAGCGTGCTTCTGGCCCCGAGATTGCGCCATCAGGAATCTTTTGAGCTGCTGTTTCCTGCATTTCCATAAAAAAGTCCGGGAGAGGTTTCAACGATTGGAAGCTGTTACAATAGCAGGCATCATTGTAACGCAATGGCTCCCATTGCTGTCAAGGAAGCGATGAAAAAGGCCTATTTTTCCTGAAGGGTCTCAATGTGTAGGTGCCGTCCTGGAAAACGGTAACCCCATCGATTTCCACCGTTTTGGCATCAACAAAGACGTCAACATGAAATCCACCCTTTTTGGGAAAACCCGGTTTTTTATATTGTAAGTGCTTGGCGCCCAGAGAGAGGTGAATGCCGCACATTCTTTCGTAGGTGCCGATGTCACTGACCCGCCGATCACGACTAAACGCCCGGTTGAGACCAAACCCAAGCTCCCGAACCCAGACGACTTCTTCTTTCTCCCGGATCTTTTCCAAAACACGCTCAAAACCTTCCGGCGCGTCCGGACTGGAAACAAGCAGGCCTTCTTCAATCCTGACGGTGAAGGCTTCCTTGGGTACATTGACACGAAAATCGGTATCGCCGAAAGCAAATATCTTTGCAGTGCCGCTCAAGCGACTGATCTCTTCCGGCTCAGTAAAGACTTCCCCGATCGGATACTGGCCCCCGATATTTTTCATATCTTCGTAATCACCAATATTCAACTTGGGTTCTAAAAAGGACGAGTCATAGACCAGCTCAGCATCCTCGCAGGTAATCCTGACTTTTTTCGCCCGGGAGATGCAATCTCTAAGTTGGGGTCCAATCGTCCGGTAGTAAGAGGGGTCGTAGGCAATAGAATCAACATACACCGCAAATTCCTCTTCAGGAATGCGGCCCAGGTGCGGGTGTTCAATCACCTTTAGTTTCCGATTAAAGAGCTCCAGCCGTATGCGAAACCGACTTAGACGAAAGCTGGTGGATTGGATCAGGATGACCAGATCTCCCGGGGAAAGCTTGTTGAACTGTTCCAGAATGACTTCCGAGTCGGATCGATCAAAATCAAAGGCGTCGGCATCCGGAAGAACGGCCTGATAGGCCCCGCTCAAGAGCTTTGCCAAATCCGAGTTTGTATCATAAATAATGACTGCGCGTTCCCTCGGGGTGTAGGCCAGAGCGATAGAAACCGTATCCCGAATATTCTCTTCCGTAATTTTTGTCAGTGAAGTCCATCCCATTTTATATAACCCGCCTGATCCACGCCTCCGTTTTCTACCGCGAACTCGACTCCATTGTGAATCCCCTAAACAATTCCGGTGTCTTTATCATTCAGACTCAGTTGGTTATTCTCTTCCCAGTAATCCTGAATCCCCTGCTTCCCAAGACTTTCAGCCCACTTTGATAATGTTGGGCGATCACCCTTTAGCGTATAGCGGGGCACAGCATAACCGCAGGATGTCAAAACCAGACTCAGGTCAAGCTCAAAGATCTGGCGCGCGCCGACATCCCCTGGGAAGAGGGAATAAAGGCCCTCCCAGGCCCGGTCTCTCGGATGGATGGCGGTTGCCTGGCCGAATAACCTTAAGATGAGCGGCCGCACATCAAATGAGCAGAACATGACCGTCATGCGGCGGTTTTCAAGCACATGGGCCGCGGTTTCATTCCCGCTTCCGGTTAGGTTCAGCCACACCACTTTTGAGGGGCTAATGACCCTAAAACTGTCCATTCCTTTTGGGGAAACGTTTACAAAGCCTTCTGCGCCTGCAGTACCGACAAAGAACAGGTGTTGGTTTTTTATAAACGCGATATGCTCATCGCTAAGCTCATCAATTCTCTCGGCCACAATTCACCCCCTCGGATAACTCGCTTCAGAACGATATCCCTTTCGCCTGCCCTTTAAACAAGGTCACAGGCATCGGGCGGCATCCAATGCGCATCCTGACCCTCCCACTTTATGTTGCATCCTATCGGATTCGTCACCGGTTGACGGATGGCTTGCCCCGCAAGAAGTTCCTCCAGCGCGCGGTCAATATCATTGACCTTTACCGCGGCTGCATTGCGCGGATTATCCACACCACGGCCTGTGTAAACAAGCTTTCGATCCTGGTCAAACAGGTAGAAATGAGGCGTCCTTAGTCCCCCGTAGGCCATCGCAACCTCCTGAGATTTATCCCGAGCGTAGACCCACGGAAATCGGTGCGTTTTCATCCTCTCCACCATATGTTCAAAATCATCGTCCGGATAGGTATTCTCACTGTTGGCGTTGATCCCGATGAAAGCAACGCCCTTGTCCTTAAACCGCTCAGCCGTCATCCGGGTCACCTCATCCGAGCCGATGACGTAAGGACAGTGGTTGCAGGTAAAAAAAAGGACCAGCGCTTTGGCTCCGGCAAAGTCAGCCAAACTATAGGTTTTTCCATCCGTTGCAGGCAACGTAAAATCTCGAGCCTGATCGCCAATTTCCAGGGTAAAGGCCATCTTCTTCCTCCTTCTGTGGCGGCTATACCGGATTCTTCCAAGACGAACAGCGTGCATCGCTTGACGGAAACAAGGCCACAAACAAGATCAACCGCATTGCTCCCGAACAGTCTTTTTTTAATCTTCACATCACATTTTGCCATCCTACCATAAATATTTCATCAACAGGAGGGCTTCCCTGACCACATCAGAATTAAGGCAAAGTATATCCAGGAAATCCTGATTAAGTCTGGGTTGAATTTTTCAGGAGATAAAATGTTTCGATTCAAGGCGCAAATCGCAGAGAATAGCCCGCTATTTTCAAGATTTGCAACGAGGAAACGGGACATGATTGCCCTTAAAAAAACAATTCAT
>JBHHXE010000011.1:0-27025 GCA_046756865.1 Nitrospiria bacterium
ATTGAAAAGATGGAGCCGGCGAGTGGAATTGAACCACCGACCTGCTGATTACGAATCAGCTGCTCTACCACTGAGCTACGCCGGCAACAATTATTTTGAACAAAGGTAAGTGTAATTTATACGCTCTTCCTATTCAGATAAGGCTTCGGCAATGACGATCTTTTTTCGCACAACCTTCCCCATCGGACCCATTGAACCTAGATCTTTTCCATCTAGATAAACACGAACGCCGCCTGCATTTCCCAGCGTCAGAAAAAACGATTCCTCTGCCCGCCACCGGACCCTATCACTCGGTTGCAGCATAGCCTCTTGTATTTCATCGCCATCGAGGGTGACCTGGACCCAGGAGGAGGAAACCGCTTCGACGAGCAAAACAGAAGGGTGCGCTGGCTCATCAGATTTCTGAACGGGTTTTTGATCGGGCTTATCCCCTGATGCCTGATCCGGAATGACTACCGGGGGGGGGACTTCTGCCGGCACAGGCATAGGACTCTCCTTTTCCTCAGACACATCCTCTACCTCTGAAGGCGTTTCATCCTGATCTCCTGTTTCTAACACAGGGGGACCAAGCTCTTCGGATGACTCCGGAGCAAGGATCTCTTCCAGGGGAATCGCTTCATTAGAGGGCGTTTCGCTTTCTTCCACCTCCTTCTTTGGAAGGACGAATGTCAGAATAATCAAAAACAGGATTAAGGCGCCAACAGACATGATTGCCCAGGATGGAAACGGAAGACGATCAGGCCTTTCTGCCTGGATATAAGGAGGAGCCTCCTCCCCTTCTCCCCCTGCCTTTCGGGCTTCATCCGGTTCGACAAGTTCCGCAAATATATCAAGTACCTCCTCCGTGTCTAATTCCAGGCAGAGGGCATATCCTCTCACAAATCCCTTTGCCGAGACCATATTCGGAAGAAGGTCAAACCTGTTTTCTTCGATCGCCCGAATAAAACGAGGCGAGATCCGGGTCCGTGCAGCCACTTCGTCAATCGAGAGATTTTTCTCTTCACGTACTTGTTGAAGGTGTTCTCCGAGGTTTTCCATCAGTCTGCTACTCTTAGTTAATTTTTTGATTACCGGAGGGCATCCAGAAATCTTTCCGATTCCTTTGCGGATTGACTTAGAGGCGACAGCTCAATTACCTTCTTAAAAGACTTCTCGGCCAGATCTTTAGACCCTTTTTTCAGGTAGGAAAAGGCCAAATTGAAGTGCGCATCGAGGTAGTCCGGAGCTATTTTTATGGCCATCTGATAGGAAGAAATTGCTTCTTTCAGTCTTCCCTTTTGATAATAAACTTTTCCCAATTCGTTGTGTGCAAGAACATTTTGAGAATCAAACCGCAGAACATTCTCGAATTCCTGCAGTGCCTCGTCATAACGTTCCTGTTTACGATAAAGACGTCCAAGGTTTAAATGAGGAAATTCAGGGGTAACATACTCTGAGTTTTCAAGAGCTTTTTGAAATTCTTCAATCGCCGCATCCAGCTTTCCCTGGACTTCATAAACTTTACCCAAGTAATTGTGGGCTTCAGAAAAATTTGGATCTATCGAAAGCGTTTTTTTGAATGATGCTATGGCTTCAGCATAGTCTTTTCTATTAAAGTGAACATGCCCCAGAGCGTAGTATGCGTCCCGGTTGCGAGGGTCAAGCCGAACCGCTTTTTGAAATTCGATATAGGCATTCTGAAGGTTGGGAGGATTGTCCCTTAAATATGCGACACCAAATTTGTAATGTGCCGTAGCCGTTTTTTCTTTCTTGAGGCGTCCTTCTGTCATGCCACATGCGGCCCAGAATGGAAGGAAAACCAAGACAAACCATACTCTATATTTCATAATACCTCTGGCTCAATCGGGAACACCCAACTCCGGGATGGTGGAAGGAGATCTCACGGAGTATTTTAAATTTAGTGCCCCTCAAAAAAAGTAAGGGCCTTAAAATCCTTGTATCGGCTTGTGATATCCTCGTCCGTCAACGAACGCAAGCGGTCAAGGCTGAAGGCCTCCACATTAAAAGAAGCCATCGCGCTTCCATAGATAACAGCCTGTCGAATGGTGGCATCATTAAGGGCTCCATGCTTGGAGAGATAACCCATGAACCCTCCTGCAAAAGAATCTCCCGCACCGGTTGGGTCAAAGATAGACTCCAGGGGGAAAGCCGGCGCGGCAAACATGGTTTGACCATTAAACATTAAGGCACCATATTCGCCCCGTTTGATGACAAGTATTTTAGGTCCCAACGCCAGCACCTTTTTTGCCACCGCCACAAGGTTGAACTCTTCCGCAAGCTCACGTGCTTCACCATCGTTGATCAACAGAATATCAATCTCTTTCAGCGTTTCTAACAGCGCATCCCGCTTTCCCTCGATCCAGTAATTCATCGTATCACAGGCCACCAGTTTTGGACGCTTGACCTGTCTGAGCACATCCAACTGAAGTTCAGGATCAATGTTGGCCAGAAAAACAAAGGGAGAGTCGACATAGGATTCAGGAAGTTTCGGGCGGAAGGTCTCGAAAACATTTAGCTGTGTATCAAGAGTTTTCGCCTCGTTCAAGTGAAAACCATACTCACCTTCCCAACGAAATGTTCGGCCCGGACGCCGCTCCACTCCCTCTGCATTGATGCCACGCCCCTTTAGAAATTGAAGATGGGATTCGGGAAAATCTTCACCCACTACGGCAACCATCCTGACATCTGTAAAGTAGCTTGCCGACGTTGCAAAATATGTCGCAGACCCTCCCAAGACATCATCTGCCTCACCAAAAGGGGTTTTCACAGAATCAAATGCCACCGACCCAACAACCAATAAGCTCATTGCTCTCCTTTTTTTCCTTATAAAACAAGACGATCAACCTGAAAGCATGCTGAAAAGATCATAAAAAATGACTTCCTACATTTGTGTCAATATCCTGTTTCAGCATTTTTTTTGTTTGCCGCTCTCTGGATTTGCTTTTAAAGCCTTATCCAGTGCGGCAATCAGGTTTCGACTCGTTGCATTCAAGATGTCTTCAACACGGACGCGCTCTTTTTCTCCAGGCTCGGTCACTTCGGAAAGGCTTCTCCCCATCCATACGGCTTTTCCGCACAAGCTATCCCAGAGTTCTCCTCGAAGAGAAACCTGCTTATAAACCGACACAGGAATATGGCTCGGCCCGGAAGAAAAAACCGAGATCATGCCTCCGACGCCCCCTTCGCCCTTCTGCATCGTACGGGTCTCGGTATTCTTCTCATTAGAGAGGACCTCTCCAATAAAAAGATATCGGACCCCCTCGATTCGACCCCACTCGCTAAGGCTCTCCACATCCATCGACCGCCCTTCCTGGTAGCGTTGCAGAAAGGCTTTATATTCCGATTGTCTTTCCGCGCGCTTTATTTTCTCGATTGCATCTTTTCTCGGAATCACGCGAACTTTCGGAAAAAAGGAACGAAGCCCCTGGAAAACCTCAAATGCAACCGACTGACGCATGCCTTCAGTGGCACCCCGCCTCAGTATCGCGAAGAGGGCCATCCCATTTCCTTTCAAGACCGCGTGAGAAAAATCCGGATGGATGAGTTCGGTTTCCCAATGTTCCTGGAGCGGCGGCATGGGGTTCTGTAGTGCTTCATGAGAGGGTACGGTAAAGAAGGATACGCATCCTGATAAAAAGAACCCAAGTATTATGGCCGCTTTCTTCATGACAGATATTTACCCATAATCGGTTTTAAAGAACTTTTCAATTTTCTCGGGATCGAAGAAGGGTCAGTCACGATCGCATTGTTCAGCGCCTCCGCGCAAAGACAATTTCTTTTTAAATCAATCCGGCCGACAGCTGCTTGAATCATGTTCTTGGAGAGGGCCACATTTTCCCTGAGCGTTTTCAGGACCATCTCCGCAGTGACGGGCCCCGCACCGATATGCCAGCAATCGTAATCGGTCGCCATTGCCATGGTCACGTAGCAGATTTCTGCCTCCCGGGCCAGCTTTGATTCCGTGACATTCGTCATCCCGATCACAGAAACCCCCCATCCCCGGTGAATATCCGACTCTGCACGGCTTGAAAATTGAGGTCCCTCCATACAGAGGTAGGTCCCGCCCCGATGAATTGTCCCCCCAACATCCTGGCCCGCCATTGAGACAACCTCGGTCAACTCCGGGCAAACCGGATCAGCAAAACTCACATGTGCAACTATCCCACCTCCAAAAAATGTGCTTCTTCTTCCTTTTGTCAAATCATAAAACTGATCCGGAATAACAACATCCCCCGGAGCAATCTCTTCTTTCATGCTACCGACGGCGCTGACAGATAATATCCGTTCTACTCCCAGTTTTTTCATTGCAAAGATATTGGCCCGGTAATTGATTTCGGACGGTAATAAAGTATGACCTAGGCCGTGACGCGGCAGGAAAGCAACGGGAACACCTTTAAGGCTTCCGACAATGAATTTCCCGGAAGGCCGCCCGAAGGGTGTGGGCACCGACACCTCTTTTACCTCCTGAAGAAGCTCCATGTCATAGAGTCCGCTCCCCCCAAAAACACCAATGCGTGCCTGTGGAAGTTTTCTTGATATTCCAAGCCTTTTCTTAGGCCCTTTCACCATGGGAACCTTCCCTTACGTAAATTTCCAGACCCAATATCAAACAGGCAAAACTGCTTGGGATTATAGCATAATCTCGTAATTCTTCAAGTTTCTAATCCGCCCAACTGTTTCATCCACGGACTCATCCGGCGCGAGATCCAGCCACTCAATTCGAGTGTCCGCGCGAAACCAGGTCATCTGGCGTTTTGAGTAGCGGCGTACATCTCGTTTCAAGAGGGAAACCGCTTCCTCCTGAGAATATTCCCCTTCCAGATACGCCACAATCTGCCTGTACCCCAGTCCAAGCATGGACGGCAATGACCTGGAATAACCCGATGCGAGCAGGCCTTCCGTTTCTTCGATCAAGCCTGAGGAAATCTGCCGATCTACACGCTTTTCAATCCTTTGAATCAGGTCTTTGCGGTCACGCCTTAAACCAAGCATCCAAAAAGAGGGTCCACCGGACGCACAATGACGATGTTCTTCATGAAATTCGGAGAGTCGGCGACCGGTCAGGCTATGCACCTCAAGGGCACGTATGATTTTATGGAGATCCCGACAGTGTATTTTCCTGGCGAGGGTCGGATCTACCGCTTGAAGCACACGATGGAGGGTCCCCTCCCCCTCCTCTTTTTCCTTTTCAAGGAGTGTGTTTCGTAATTCCCAGTCGGCGTGAGGCCCCTCCCAGAGTCCATCTAGAAGGGCCTTGAGATAGAGACCGCTCCCGCCTTCAATTAAGATCGTCTGGCTCCGGCTCTCTCTTTCGGCGATCACAGCCTCAGCCGCCCTCTTG
This sequence comes from Nitrospiria bacterium, assembly GCA_046756865.1. GTDB lineage: Bacteria > Nitrospirota > Nitrospiria > SBBL01 > JAADHI01 > DUAG01. The sequence goes on from JBHHXE010000011.1 coordinate 5,342, forward strand.
TATGCCCCTGCTGAAAAGGGTTGGTCCGGAGGGATGAGATCAATGAGATGGCGATGAACGCGCCGCCTCGCCTCGGAAGGCGGTTTTTCAGTGGCGATATCCATGCCCCGATAGATCTGCATGGAATCCGCCACGAGGATTTCGGTCTTGAGTTCCAATGCCAGAATTTCCGTCACCTGACTCTTCCCGACGGCGGTCGGACCGACGATAACAAACCAGGGCTTCCTGGTGCTTGGATAAGCCTTCGAGATCATAAGGGATCAGATCGTTTGCTGTGAGATCGCCTCGGCGGGTAAGTCTTATCGTCGCCGAAACAGCTTTTCTAATTCGATCAAGGGATAGCTTAATAAAATCGGCCTTCCATGGGGACAAGTAGGAGGTGTATCCTTTTCAAAATACTCTTTGAGCAGTGATTCAATCTCGGGAAGAGCCAAAGTCTGATGCGCACGAACGGCCCCGTGACAGGCCATTGAGGCAATCATTTTGAGCATGGGTTGATCCACTTGAGAAGAAACCTCGATCTCAGACAATTCCTCTGTCAGATCGACCAGGAACGACTCCAGATTCATTTCAGTCAGCAGCGCCGGCACCGCTCGAACAAGAAAAGTCGTTTCTCCAAAAGGTTCAATCTTGAGTCCGACTTCTTCCAGGTGCATCAAGTAATCCTTAAGAATCCCCACCCTGGATGCGGGAAGATCCACCTGCTGCGGGAAAAGGAGCGGTTGGACCTCAATAAATACCGAGCAAGCCGCATCTGCCTGCCCCTTCGAGGCCCGGAAGCGACGCCAGCCGGCCAATAAGGACTCATAAAGAACCCGTTCATGCGCGGTGTGCTGGTCAATAATCACAAGGCAGCCTTCCACCTCAGCAAGCAGAAAGGTCCCGTAGATCTGCCCGAGCGGGCGTATTAGTTTTTTCGATCCCAAAGAGGACGTTTGAATCGAAAAAGAAGGTTTTGGAAATAAAGAAGACGATTCAACATACCCTTCTTCTGATTCCTTCACAGTCTCGGAAGCGCTTTGAGACCCGGAGGGCTTAGGCCATCCAAGCCATGCCTCCCCGCTCCCCCTGCTGTCAGAAGGCAAACCCTTCGCTCCACGAATCCCTTCCTCTCGCCCCGACCACTTCGGATGACTCGAAACAGAGGATACTGCTTCAGGCCCTTCGGATGGCAATGAGACATCCTCCCCAAGTCCAATACCACCCGCGGATGACAATGCCTCCCGGAATACCCGCCGAACCGTCTGATGAACAAGATCGGTGTTTTGAAAACGAACCTCCCGCTTTGCTGGATGAACATTGACATCAACCCTTGTAGGATCAATTTCTAAAAATAAAACAAAGAAAGGATGCTCGCCTTTCATCAGATAGCTTGCGTAAGCATCATAAATAGCGTGAACAAGGAGTGGACTTCGAACGGGCCGCTGATTCACAAAGAGATATTGATCTTTCCGGTAATTTTTCAGAAGCGGGGGTCGTGAAAAAAAAGCTTGAATGGAAAGACCCTCTCCGGCCAGATCCTCTCCCTCTGCCTGGAGACAGCTCTCGACCGGCTTACGGCCAATCAGTTGTAGAATCCGGGACTTTGGGTCTGGCACGCGCGGGCAATCGAGGAGACGTTTATTTCCGTGCATCAAACGAAAATGAATCGATGGGTAAGACAAGGCAATCTGAAAAAGCATTCCACTGATATGACTGAGTTCGGTTTGTGTTGATTTTAGAAATTTTTTACGCGCCGGTACATTAAAAAAGAGGTCTCTGATTTCAAAGTTGGATCCCCGGGCCAAAACCGCAGCCTTGACCGATTTGATCTTTCCGGCTTCAAGGGACAGGTCGGAGCCCTCCAGGGCTTCAACGGTCCGGGTCCTTAAACGAATGTTAGAGATAGAGGCAATGCTTGGAAGGGCTTCTCCACGAAAACCCAGGGTCTTAATAGACGACAGGTCTTCTACGACTGCAACCTTACTTGTTGCGTGTCGTTGAAAAGCAAGACAAGCATCTTCCTGCTCCATGCCCTCGCCATCATCTTCAACCTGGATTAGCCGGGTTCCCCCTTCCAGGAGTGAGACAAAAATACGTTGGCTCCCGGCATCAACCGCATTTTCGACCAGTTCCTTTACAACAGATGCCGGCCTCTCAACAACTTCACCTGCAGCAATTTTATTGGCCAGACTTTCAGAAAGAACATTGATCTTTGGCACGGTTTCCCAAACTCTACTAAGATCTTAAATGTTGTATAAGGGAGGTCAGCATGGGGAGAGCAATCTTCAGTTCAGGGCGGCAAGTTGGTCTTTTGCCAGAAGCGCCTCGTTTGAATTTGGAAATTGTTCAATCACCCTTTTTAAATGAATCCGTGTTTTCACACGATCACCCAGTTCAAGGTAGGCAAACCCGGTCTTGAGCATAGCGCTTGAAGCCTTTTCACTCCCGGGATATTCTCTTTGAAGCTGATCGAAGTACTCAATCGCCTTCGAAAAAAATTTTTTCCCATAATAACTCTCTCCGGTCCAATAGATAGACTGGGGAATAAGTGCCGATTTCTGATACTGCTCAATAAAGTTCTGGAAGGCAATAATAGCAAGGTCGTAATTTCCTTTGAGATAATCATTATAGGCAAGATTATAGGCCTCGGTTGGAGATAAGGTCCTGCCAACACTCGGAATCTCAATTTTTTTCCCGGGGAGGACAGTGTGTTCTTCAGGCGACTCCGTGTCTTTTTTAGAAAATCCACCGGCTTCGAGGGAAAAAAGGCGAGATTCCAGATCATCCAGACGGTTTAAAAGATCTTGTGTCCGAAAGGCCTGGTCCTCCATTCGCTTGCTGATACCGGTAAGGAGGTGCTTGTCTTCGGAAACCAGACCGGAAAGAACTTGAAAGTTGGTCCTCATATCATCAACCTTCGCAACCATATCCGCATTCTGCTTTTTCTTCTCAGTGAGTTCCTCTGAATTGACCTCGCGCATTTTCTTTTCAAGACGCTCAAGCCTCCCTTGAAGCTCCCATCGGTGTTTTCTCAGTGTCTCGACATCATTTTCCATTTCAACCATATTCGATTGAAGGGCACATCCGAACATCAGGAAAAAAAGCGACAAACCGCAAGATAAAAATTTCTTAAGGAACTTTACCGTAATGCGGCCAGAGTTCTTCACTCCGGGAAGAGGAAACTTTCTTATTGTGCCATTACGCGCCAACCCTGCCCCGGAAGGGCGGGGTTTACGCACGCTGTGCGTGTTCATCATCCTTTTAAACCTCAGCCAATCACAGGATAGCAGGGGGAGGGATCTCCCCGGCCTGCACACAGGAAGTTTTACCTTTTAGATTGGATTAGGAAATGCGCCCTTCTGTTCTGCTTCCAACACCGCTCATCGCTTTGAACACAAAAAGGTCGCTCCTCCCCATAACTGATGACATTGATCAGAGACGAATTAACCCCCAAGGCCTCCAGAAAACGCTTGGTGATTCTAGCGCGCCGCGCCCCCAAAACCAGATTATATTCTTCACTTCCCCTCTCATCCGTATGGCCCTGAACCTGAATAGATGTACCCGGATTAACCATGAGAAGTTCCGCATTTTTTTGGAGAATTTCTTTGGACTCATTTCTGAGTGAGGCCTCATTGAATTCAAAGAATATATCCGCGATGACCTGCTTCGTATCCTCTCCATCTCCATCCAGACCAACAATGGATTCTTCTCCCTGAAACAGCCTTTCTCTTTGGCCTGGGGCCTCTTGGCCCGGCGCTTCGCCACCTTGGGCACGGCCTTCCGCTCGTTCTTCCTGGCGACTGTCAAAGGTATTTTCGACACGCTCCTCACTCAAGCCGGCAGTCCCGGACACGGAAGTAAGCTTCTTTGAACAGCCTTCTAATGAAAAAAACAATCCCAGAGCGACTAATAGAAAAATTTTTCCCTGTCTCATTACGCATCTCCTCCATTACAAATACAAAGCATCCGAACAAAATGTTTCGTGGACCCGACGGAGAGTAAAGGACTAAATAAGGTTTATTTTGCCTTTACCTTTTCCTTTGGCGGCAGGGGCGCCGACCGATCAGCCTGGGTCAACCTGGCCTCAATTCCCTTCATTTTTTTCGTCGTATTCCTTAAAAGCTGTCCTTGTTCATCAACTTTTGTTGTGAGCCGTGTTCCTAAAACATCCAACATCTTTTTCAAAGTATCGAGTGCGCTGGAAAAAGCCGCTAGATCCTTATCAATCTGTTTTACATCGACCTCTTCATTAATCTTTTTAACCTGCCACTCGAGATCATCAAGACGAACAGATTGACGGTTTAATACTGGAGGAATTTTTTCCGCCAACTCGGAGGCCTGATCAGAAACCACCTGCAGACTTTTTTCCTGTTCCCTTGATACGTTTCGGAGATTATTATCGATAAGGCCAAGCGTATCGGCCTGTCTCCGGAGTATTTCTTTCAGAGCAGTCAGGCGCCTCATTTGGCCCTGTAACAGGCTTTCAAGCTCGCCCACCTGTGTGCTTAACTTCTCTAGTGACTCTCCATCCTTATTGACCCGAAATGCCACATTTTCAATTTGGCGTGAAAGCGCGGACAACCGACGATCCTTCTCCTCAAGAAGCCCCTGCCCCCTCCTGATCGACAATGTCGCTTCATCCAATCGAACATTAAGGTCGGCCTGGCCTTTCTGAATACCAAGAATCTCTTTTTGGCTTTCCTTCAAACCCGTCTTGAAAAGCTTGCCATTCTTTTTAATCTCATCCTTGAGGATGATGGCTGCCTGGCGGCTCTGTTTTCTCAACTTCTTTAAATCCGCCTGGAGCCGGGCGACATCTCCCTCCAGGCTTTTTTTCTCCTGGAGTTCCCGCTGCTCCTCTTCAAAGGCAACCATCCTCACCGAGTAGCCACATCCATGCAAGAGGACCGCTCCGATCAGAACGAAGAGGGTAATCCACTGTCTCATCAACAATCTCTAAGGTTCCCTACATCAAACATATCAGTATCCTTCCCTGGAAACACGAGGATTGTTCTCGCGACACCTGTTTTAGAAACCTGAACCTGTACGGGTATTACTTTTCCAGAACAACGAAATGTGCTCGTCGATTCTTTTTATAACAAGCCTCATTTTTCTCGCTGCAAACGTTATTCTCTTCGCCGAAACTTATGAATGACATTCTCGACCGGGCCACCCCCAGACTGACTAGAAAATTCATCGCCCCCTTGGCCCTGCGCTCACCCAGGGCAAGATTGTACTCACGGGTACCCCGAATATCACCATGCCCTTCAATCTGGATCCGGGCCTCCGGATGCGCCTCAAGCCAGCGTGCATTTAACTCCAGAGCCACCTTCGCGTCACGCTGTAGCACCCACTGATCAAAATCAAAATACGCATCCTGAATCCGGTCAGGAACCCCGGAGGAAGAAATTGTTTCTGACGGGGAAGACTGATCCGAGAGGATAAAGGGTTCATCTCCCTCAGCTGCTCCGCCTTGAGTCGGCTCCTCAAAAAATGAGAACCCCTCTGCGGGGGGAACTCTTTCCTCTCCAATGGGATCTTTCACCTCACGCTCCGGCTCAGGGTCGCTAGGGACAATACGGGAGGGTGTTTTAGAAACAGAATCCCCTGCAATCCCGGACGTGCCCTCTATGGGAGCAATCTTCTTCGAACACCCCATGACAAGCAGAGATGAGACAAACATTGAAACCAAGCCAAAATAAGAAAATCTTCTGAACAAATTACGCTTCACCACTCTTCCTCCCTATACTTTTTTCATCAGTCTCTTAAAAAAGTCAATCTCTAGTCAATACCATATATAGGGGTACAAAACAAGGGCAGAATCTACAGGGAATATGAACGAATAGGAAGCCATTTTTTTGTTTCTCCTCATCAGTTCGGCGACCAGGACGGACTGGTGTTGTTCGCAGGGCTGGAGGTCAAACGAATCAAGCGCGTGCCATCCAAATGGATCGAATAAATCTGGTTTTTGCCTGACCGGCTTGACGTAAAAACAAGGTCCCTCCCATTCAAAGCCCAGGAGGGGGACTCATCATCCCAGGGACCGCTTTCCGTAATCCGTATCGATTGCTGTCCATCAGCCCGATCCGCACAAAGTTTCAAGCGTTTTTCTTCATCCCGGCAGGTGTAGGCAATCCAGTCTCCTTTTGGGGACCATGTGGGCGATGTATTGTATTTCCCGATAAATGTCAGTCGGCGAACATTCATCCCATTGTCATCCATAATGTAAATTTGCGGCCCCCCGCCTCGATCTGAGGTGAAAGCAATCTGCTTCCCTGTCGGGGACCAACTCGGAGAAAGATCATCTGCAGCGTTAAAAGTCAGCCGTTTGTGTCCGGTCCCATCCGTATTCATCGTGTAAATTTCGGCATTACCATCTTTCGTGCTCGCAAAAGCAATCCGATCTCCAAGCGGTGACCAGCTCGTCGAAAAATTCAGGCCCGGAAAAGAAACAAGACTTTTTCGAAACCCGCTGGTCAAATCAAGTAGATATATGTCCGGATTCCCGCTGCGATAAGAGGTGTATGTAATCTTCTTCCCATTAAAAGACCACCGGGGTGAAATTGCTATACTCCGATCCGTCGTAATCCGCCTTGGGTTACGGCCATCATAGTCCATAATGTAGACCTCTTTTTTCCCGGACAGGTCAGAAATAAAGGTTACTTTCGTCTCCGCAATCCCCTTCTCACCAGTGAAGTATTGAACAACCTTGTCTGAAAAACGATGGGCCAGGGCGCGAATTGACTCCCGGCTTCCGATAATCTTAACGCCGATAACTTGCTCGCCCTTGGCCGTCTCATAGGCATAACTTTCCAGTACCCAATCATCTTCACTCGCATAAAGCCTGGCCCAAACCAGGGCCTGAATGCCAGCCGCAGACGCCTTTCGCATCACGTTTGCTTCCGGCGCCCCACCCCCTGCTCCAGAAAGACCGATCGTGCCTGGTTCAACAACCCGGAAAAGCCGTGAACGCTCCAGATCTGCATTGAGCGCGGTCTCAGCCAGAAGCAGTGCTTCGGAATGAACTGAAGCCCCTTGAAGCGGGAGGATCATCAAAGGAATCCTTTCGGAGCCAACGCGGCTGGTTCCCATGAAGACGTCTGCTGCCCTTACCTGTGTTCCCCCTAAAAAAAACCCTAGAATTATCAGGAGTATAAATTTCAGCCGCATCTCTTTAAGAGTTCTCCAACATCGTAAAGTTAAAATGGATGCTCAGACGATCCTCGGAAAGAGATTCGGGGAATGGGGGAAAAGGTTTAGCTCCCCAGACAGCCCGCATTGCCGCCTCATCAAACTGCTTGTTTCCTGAGCTTTTTTCAACCTGGATAGACTCGGGCTCTACCTGCCCATTTTTCATGACATTAAATCCTATGGTCACGCTAGCGGGTTCCCCCTGGGAGGAAACCGGGGGAGGCGCCCATGTCCCGCTGATCTTATTTTCCATCTTCTGTAAATACCCTGGAAATCTGAGTCTGGCATTCCCTGTCCCTCCCGCTCTGCCTCCGATAACGTCAGCGCTCCCGCTGATACCGCCGCCTCCCGCAATGCTGGATTGCCTCGTCATACCCGTCTGGCCTGGATTCGTCCGGGCGAGAGATGAACTCCCGTTTAAACCTTCGGGCAAAGCTGACCCGGCACCCCCTTCTTCGACCGGAAGGATGGGATTCGATTGAATTTGACTGGCATCCGCAGACCTGGACGATTCACCTTGGGGGTGGGGGAAGACCGGAGCTAAACGACGACCAATCTGAATTTTCGGTGCATTTTGACCGATCTCTATTTTTTCCGTCTTCTTTTGAGGAGGAGTCAGGGATCGCTTTGCCCGGGCCATGGCTGAGGCTGAGGGGGTTTTCATTGATCCGACCTTCTTTTTCCACCACTCTTCCAGACGTTCAGGATCATCATCCGCATTACGGGGCACTTTCAATGATGTTCTCGGGACGGCTGCGGGGCCCGAAGCCTGAGAGGACGGTGGCTTTATCTCGGAGGAAGGCGAGGCTGGCCTTCGCGTCGCCGGAAGAACAGCTTTAACAGGAGGTTTGGGCGCACGTGCAGGACGCGACACCCGAACCGCTTGTGGTGTGGACGACGCCGGAGCCGCAGCGGATCGAACACGCTTTCCCGGGGTCGTGATTCTTGAGGGCAAGGACAAGCCCGCGCTCGGGGAAACAAGGTTCACCTGATAACTTTGAAGAGGGGGCTGGCGGACAGCCCAACGCTCCCCAACCATGATGAATACGATAAAAGAGAGGTGTATGGCAATGGAGGCCGCCATCATTCTGGGAAGGCCGTCCCCGCGGCGAAACTTATTCTCCGGAGGGAATCCCCATGCAGCCTGTCCTCTATTCACCGACATCTTGTTCATCCAGCATACACCTCTGAAGAAGCGTGCAATTCCCTTAAACCGCCCCATACCGGAAAACACACTACTATTTTATAATAACCCGAGCCTCTTGTCACCGGTACAGAAGAAAAAAGGGATATTTTGCTTATTGATGCGGCATTGTGGTGCCTGGTGGAGGAATAACGAGGGGGCATCATCTATATTCAAAACCTCCCTGAGGTTATCGCGGGAGTGCTTCTTTCGGAAGCGGCTCAGTCACGATCCCCAATCGGGAAATGCCAGAACGCTTGATCAGGTCCATGACCTGAACGACAGTACCATAGGGGACATCCCGGTCGGCCCGGAGATAAAGAGAGACATCGGGAGAGGCCCCTTTTAATAACCGGAGGCGTTCCTCAAGCTTAACCAAACCGACTTCCTCTTTATCAAGATAAATAGACCGGTCCTTCTCAACACTCAGTATTTTTCGCTCCGTCGGTTTGATGCTGTTTGTGGCAGCCCGGGGCAGATTAATATCCATTCCACGATAGAGGAGGGGGGCCGTGATCATAAAGACAATAAGAAGAACCAGCATCACGTCAACCAATGGAATAATATTGATCTCCGCCACGAGGTCACGTTGTCGACTTGATCCTGTTATCATCTCAGGTTCTTTCGTAGGAACCGACCTTCTGCGTGATCGGTGTTTTTACAACTTGTTCTTCCACAATCGTAAGAACCTCTGATGAAAAAACCTCAAACTGAGTCTGCATTTTCCGGAGTCGGTTGACAAAGATATTGTATGCGACAACGGCAGGAATGGCCACAAAAAGGCCGGCCGCGGTATTGATCAAGGCTTCGGCCACACCCGGCGCGACAACGGCAATGTTCGCAGATCCCTGCCGGCCAATTTCCTGGAACGCCCCCATAATCCCCCAGACCGTCCCGAATAATCCTATAAAGGGGGCGGTGTTGCCCATCGTGGCCAGAAGATGGAGATAGCGCTCCTGATAACTCATCTCATCCTGTATAGCACTTTGCAGGGTCCGTTCAATAATAGAGAGCTTGGGAGGCCGATTGCCATTCTCAGAAAGAGGAAGACCGTCTTCTATTGCAGAGAGGTAGTGCCTCATCTTTCCAAATGCCTCTTCAAGGATACCACCCAGAGGCCCTTTTTCCCGTCCCGAGACGCGTCTCTTCACGTCCAGCAAATCTTCGGCCTTTGCATAAAGCTCCAGGACACGGCGATTTTCGGCTTCAGCCTTTCGCAGCCCGACCCATTTATATAAAATGATCGCCCACGAAGCGATTGAGGCAATAGAAAGTGTCCCCAGAACCAACCTGGCGACAATTCCGGCATCAAGAAACAAGCTCACGAATGAAAATTCAAGACCTGTATCCAACGAAACTGCTCTCCCTGAAAAGATTATTTTTGACAGGAGGTCAGAATGACCTCTCGTTAAAATGGCGGGGCCGACGAGGATCGAACTCGCGACCTCCGGCGTGACAGGCCGGCGTTCTAACCAGCTGAACTACGGCCCCGCATATATGTGCTACTTATATCCCCGTTCGTAGGCGGAACAGGGATCGAACCTGTGACCTCCGGCGTGTAAAGCCGATGCTCTACCAATTGAGCTATCCGCCCGTGAAATGCTTGAAAAGACGTTCATCGTTGTGTAGAATACCGCTAAGATTGATAATTGTCAATAAAAATAGGTATTTATTCTTGTTGAACCGGCATCATTTTGCCCCGTTAATCTTGATTTTTTACCTGGCTGGTTGTGCCAGCAATTTACCCCCCTCACCCCCTCCTAAAAAACCGACTTTCCGGCCCCATTTTATAAATTTTGAAACGGGTGGCAGAGTGAAAAGCATGGCCTTTGAAGGCAGCCATCTCTGGCTGGGTCTCCCATCCGGCATTATACGCTACGACACGCGAACTCCGGACCAATACCAGATCTTCACCATTCGCTCCACCGAGGGGCTTCTAGCGAGAGGTATTTTTAAAATTGCGGTTGATTCTCATGGGGTGAAATGGATCGGCACATACGGCGGTGGACTCTCCCGGTATGATGGCAAGGAGTGGCTCACCTATACCCCCTACGGGGGAGGAAAAATAACCTACGACCATCGCTGGACAAGCTATACGCGGGGAAAGGGCCTGGGAGATCTCTGGGTCTACGACATCCTTTTTGAGCCGGACGGCGCAATGTGGATCGCCACCTGGAAAGGCGCCAGTTATTTCGACGGGAAATCCTTCAAAACCTACACACAGAAAGACGGTCTCCTGGACAAGTGGGTTTATGCGATAGCCAAAGATCAAGACGGAATTTTATGGTTTGGAACAGAGGGAGGGGTGAACCGCTTCGACGGGCAAAACTGGGCTGGATATACCCACCGGGATGGCCTCGGTGCGGATATCGGATCTCCTCAAGCACCGGACGCGTCCCATGCCGACAGCAACCCGCGGCACCACGGAAGAGAACATAAGGATAACCGCCAGGCCAATCCGAACTATGTCCTCGACATCGCCGTAGACCACCAGAACGTAAAATGGATCGGGACCTGGGGCGCCGGACTTTCCAGATTTGACGGCAAACGCTGGACCACCTTTACCGCCGGTCAGGGCACTATCGGCGGAAATTTTGTTCATGCCCTCGAAGTCGATAAGGAGGGAATCCTCTGGGCGGCGACCGACAAAGGCGTAAGCCGTTTTGATGGAAAGAATTGGCTTACATATACCACGACAGACGGCCTGCTCGACAATAACGTTTTTTCGATTGCCTTCGACCGGGAGGGAAACAAGTGGTTCGGAACCTGGACCGGCTTAAGCAAGATGATCGACTGATTATTCCGACATTCACATGGATAGAGTAGACCAAAGGAAAGTCAAAGCAAATTGGAGGTTGAGAGGGTTTAGTTGTGACATCTGGACCGATCCCCCACAACAGATTTGGTCAAATTACATCCACGAAGTTGATGAACGCGTCATGCTCCTGGAGGGAGAGATCGAACTCTCCTTTGAAGGGAAGGCCATCCATCCGAAGATCGGAGAGGAAGTCCTCGTACCGGCCAGAGTGCGCCACACTGTAATCAACATCAGCAAGGGTACGAATCGCTGGTTTTACGGGTATAAAAAATCTTAGGACTCTAGAAAGACCATCTCTGTATTACTCACTTCTATCAATCCCTTTTTCACCATCTGTGCCATTTCAGGTAGAATCTGGTCGATAACTTCAGGAGCTTCGACAACCTCTATCTTAATAGGAAGATTTTCGCTCAGGCGGAGGATCGTAGTGGTATGCAGGATATGGCTTGCCCCATATCCTGCGAAGCCTCTGAAAAGAGAGACTCCGGATATATTCTTTTTCTGGAGGAAAACCAAGAGGGCCTCATAAAGGGCCTGATTGTGCCATTTTTCCGACTCGTCAATATAAACAGTCATCTTCTTCGACTTACGCTTCACCAACATAGTGCGACCACATATTTTCTATTAAATCTTTCTGCCCAGCATCGCCCCTATACGAACCGCAATCATACCCACAGAGAGACTCATGAATATGTTAAGGAGGGCAAGCCAGAAACTCCCCTCTTCCATCAGTTTATTTGTTTCGTACTCAAAAGTCGAGAAGGTCGTATAGGCACCCAGGAACCCGATCGCGATCAACAACCTCCAATGAGGGTGAACAATGAACCGCTCTGTGATCAAAGTAACAACCAGCCCTAAAACAAAACAACCGGTTACATTCACGACAAATGTCCCATATGGGAAAATGGCGTTCCCTTTCCCGACAAACCACCCTCCGATAAGGTATCGAGCAATGGCTCCGAAAAAACCTCCGATTCCAACCATCAAAATCTTGATCAGTTTTCTCCCCTTTCTTATCTGAATATTGAAAAGATAACAATAGCAGCGCCGATTCGATACCATCCAAAGGGTTTCAATGTGGTCCTCCCTAAAAGGCGGATAAAGAACCGAAGCGCAAAGAGTGCTGCGATGAACGAAACAAGAAAACCGGTAAAGAAAATGGGCACATCGGAAACCTCCAGGAAAGCGCGGCTCTTGTAGATGTCGAAAATCGTTGCGGCACACATCACCGGGACAGCCGCCAGGAAAGAATATTCCGCCGCCGTTTTCCGTTCAATGCCGATCATCATTCCTCCAACAATGGTCGAAGCTGAACGGGAAATGCCGGGCCACATCGCCAAACACTGAAAAAACCCGATAGCGAGCGCATCTCTCCATACCAGGGCATCAACGCCAAACCGCTTTGCCCTCGGAAGTCTGGCTTCTGCAAGAAGGATGACCACACCCCCGACACCGAGCCCGACGGCAACGGTGATCGGGCTGAAAAGATGCTCCTTGATAAAGGAATGGAACAGGGACCCGAAAAGGAGGGCGGGAAATGTCGTCAGGGCCAGGAGGACCAGGCCGTTCAGACCAGAGAAGTCGCGCTCCTTTTTAAATGAAAGCAGTCTAAAAAAACGATCACTGTATAGAAAAACAACCGCGAGAATCGCCCCGAGCTGGATAAACACGTCGAATGTCGCCGCCTTTGGCCCCTCAAAACCGAGGAGATGGCCCGCGACAATAAGGTGCCCTGTGGATGAAACCGGGATAAATTCTGTGAGACCTTCCACAATGCCCAAGAGAAAGGCCTGAAAAAATTCTACCATAAAACAACCACTCTTCACCTGTTTGCAAAACCGTGGCGATCGTAACAAATACCCCTGAGACATTCAAGGAGAAACACAGACGCAAGGCCTCTGAACCGGCCTGCATATCCTTGACAGGGGCGGGGAGCTTAGTGTATCTCAACAGACATGAAGAATAAGCTGCTTCGCCTTATCAAAATGGCGCCCGGAGAAGCGTCTGAACCTCTTTTTAACGAACTGGCCCTTCTCCTGTACAAGCACCAGTACCGCAACAATGCCCCCTATCGCCAATTCTCTGACTCACAAGATAAAAATCCTGAAAACGTAAAAGTATGGGAAGCAATTCCGGCAATTCCCGTTATGGCATTTAAGTATCAGGCGCTCTCCTGCCGACCCATCCATGAAGCGCAACGCCTTTTTTATTCCAGCGGGACAACACAGGAAGAAAAAAGCTGCCATCCCCTTTTCGACACTGAAATCTCAAGGGAAGCGATCCTTGGGCATTTCAAACGCCACATCCTCCCGGATAAGGACCGTATCCGCTTTATGATTCTGACCCCCTCCCCGCAAGAAGCCCCGAACACTTCTTTTTCACATATGATGGAGGTTGTCCGGGAAGCCTTTGGAGAAAAAGAAAGCGCTTACTACATCCATCAGGGTCAACTTCAATCGGAACGAATAATCAGAGAAATGGCCGTTTCGAGTGAGGCGCTCTGCCTTATCGGAACCTCTTTTTCATTCGTCCACTTCATCGATTTCTGTCATGAAAAGAAATGGAGTTGTTCGCTCCCTCCCGGAAGCAGACTCATGGATACCGGCGGATTTAAGGGAAGTTCGCGTGAAGTCCCGCAAGAATGGATCTATACCATGGCCCGGCAGTGCTGGGACATTCCGAATGAAAATTGTATTAACGAATATGGAATGACAGAGATGACCTCGCAATTTTATGACCGCATTGCGGGCGAAAGCACGCCGCGCCTCTTTCGCCCACCGCCTCAGGTGCGGACGCGCCTCCTTTCTCCAGAGTCCTTAAAACCGGTTCCGGAGGGGGAGGTCGGTCTGCTGGCCCACACCGATCTGGCCAACCTTGATTCGGTCTCCGCACTTTTAACAGAGGACCTCGGACGTGAGGTTGACGGTGGTTTTGCCCTTCTCGGGCGTGCCGGTGGTTCCGGGCAAAAAGGATGTTCTATCACAATAGATGAGCTCCTTCAGAGAAATATCACTTTTCAGGAATAATATTATAATGAAAGGATATTTTCTGCCAATCACCCCCATCAAGGACAAAAAGACCCAACATCGCCACCTCTCCCTTGAAGAACCCGTTCTTTCCACAGACGAACTGATCGATATCTCGGATCGCCTGATTCTGGCCGGGGACAAGTTGGCGAAAGAACCCATCTTCAAAATAATAGACTGGATTGACGAAGCCGCCCAACGCTGGCTCGATCCCAACGACCCAATCCGCAAAGAAGCAGAATCGCTCCTCCCCCTCGTGTCCTGGGTTTCAAAGGAGATGGTCCGCTTTATTCTGGAAGACCTTTTTAAAAACCTGACGAGGCCTGTCCTCATCCAACTCCTGGAAGAAGAACTGGGCGATCCGGCCCTTTGTGACCAATTTCGGCCCAAGAAAAAAGGACTCGGATTCACGCGCGTGATCGGGCCGCGGCTGATCACACACATTCTCCCCGGAAACATCTCCGGAACAGCTGTGGTCAGCCTGGTCAGCGGCTTATTAGCAAAATCGGCCAATCTCGCAAAAGTCAGCACAGATGCCTTTCTCCTGCCGGTCCTATTTGCCCGATCACTGCACCAGATCCGGCCGGAACTTTCCGAAAGCATGGCTATACTCACCTGGAATAATGATGAGACCCACATCACCCAGGCCGCATTTCAAAGGGCCGATCTGGCAATCGTTTACGGGAGTGATGAAACAATCGCCAGGATTCGGGATTTGATTCCCCCGACCACACGAACCTTCTTTCATGGGCACAAACTCAGCCTGGGCTTCATCGCACGTGAGTCGATTCTGAAGAAAACCACGGAGCAGGCCGCGATTGATATCGCCCTTTACGATCAAATGGGCTGTCTCTCGCCTCACCTCTACTACGTCGAATCGGAGGGCAAACACAGCCCTCTTGAATTCGCACAATGGCTTTCCCAGGCCCTTTATGCCGTCTCAAACCGGCTTCCAAAGGGGGAAACCCCGCCGGAGATCGCCGCACAGATCCAACAATTACGTGGAACGCTTCCCTTACGGGGCGGAAAGGTCTTTTCCAGCCCTACCGGGCTCGACTGGACCGTCCTTTACGACCCGGACCCCAAATTTTCAACCTCGCCCCTCTCCAGGACAATATGGATAAAACCGATACACCATCTGGCTGAGGTTCCATCCCGTCTCGAGCCGATTTACAATATTCTTCAGGCCGTCGGTATTGCCATTCCAGAGGACCGGCAATCGGAACTGATTCCGGCCATCGTAAAAATGGGGGCATCAAGGATTTGCAGGATCGGAAAGATGCAAACGCCGCCGATTACATGGCACCATGACAGCCAGCCCCGCCTCGCCAACCTCCTGCGTTTTGTCGACTGGGAACAGTCATGAAGTCCCGGCGGGAGAATTTCCTGAAATACATCTGCCAGACCTCTGCCCATCCAATCGGGCTGGAGATCGATCATGCTGAAGGTCTAACCCTCACCACAAAAGACGGCAGGAAGTATATTGATTTCATCTCAGGCATCGGGGTGGCCAATATCGGACACAGCCACCCGGCCATTGTCAACGCGATCAAGGAACAGGCGGAAAAATACCTGCATGTGATGGTCTATGGCGAATACGTCCAGTCAGCACAAGTCGATCTCGCTGAAAAACTGGCAACACTCCTTCCTGCCCCCCTCTCCCAAATCTATTTTACAAACAGCGGCACGGAAGCAAACGAAGGAGCATTAAAGCTCGCAAAAAAACGGACAGGGCGACAACGCTTCGTCAGCTTTGACCAGAGCTACCACGGTGACACTCAGGGAGCCTGTTCGGTAACCGGTCGTGACATTTACCGGAAGCCCTTTGAGCCCCTCCTTCCCGGGATCACCTTTCTCCCCTTCAACGAGACAAACAGGCTTCATGAGATCGATCAATCGGTCGCGGCCGTGATCACCGAGCCCATTCAGGGAGAGGGAGGGATCCGGATACCGGATAAGGATTTTCTTCCGGCGCTTCGGGCCCGCTGTGATGAAGTCGGGGCGCTCTTGATTTTTGATGAGGTTCAGACCGGATTTGGCCGGACAGGGAAACTCTTCGCCCTGGAACATTGGAAGGCTGTTCCGGACATCATCACTCTGGCTAAAGCCATCGGTGGCGGAATGCCGCTTGGCGCCTTCGTGTCCTCCCCTGAAATTATGGCGACCCTCTCGACCGATCCCCCGCTCTCTCATGTGACTACCTTCGGAGGCCATCCGGTCTCCTGTGCCGCCGGTCTGGCCAGCCTGAAAGTCATTCTGGAAAATGACCTTCCTGAAAGGGCCGCCAGGCTTGGAGAAAAGATTAAAATTGCTCTCCGAAGTTTCGCCCGGAAACGGTCGGATATCCGTGATGTACGTGGGAAAGGGTTGATGATTGGACTTGAATTTGTTAATGCGGATACAACATCCCGCTTCGTCAGGAAGGCCCTGGATGCAGGCTTGATTCTCGGCTGGACACTCCACACCCATACCGTCGTCCGGATTTCCCCGCCCCTCACCCTCACTGAAGAAGAACTTACAATCGCGCTGGAAATCATTGACAGGGCATTGACTTGATACAAGGCAGAATTACCCAGGTGATCCGGAGGCAGTCGTAACAATGTGATGGCGCCAGTAACGCGCGGCGCCAAACAAGATCGCCGCACAAACCAGGAAGAGGACCGATGCGCCCAGGTAATCCCCTATGAGATCGAAATAACGGAAGGAGGCCGTCAAGATCAAAAGTCCGATCCCGAGATAATAGTAATGGGTCAGCGTATCATGCACCGCGCGAACAATGAGCCAGATCCCCGCAAAGACCAGAAAAAGGTTGGTAATACACTGAAGCAAAATCGGGGTATTTTCCACGGGCGGCGAAAGAACAAGAAAGGTAGTCAGTATGAAAAACCCTGAGAACCCCAGGGTGGAAACATGCCGTTTAAAAACCCCCCCTGTCTCCTCTGAAAATGCCCAATGGCGATCCGCAAAATAAACGCTCACCCCAAGGACGATACAGATCAATACAACCCAGAAGTGCATAAACGTCCCTGCTGTCCAGTGGGCATCAATCAGCATCTTCCATGGCTCCTCAAAACTCAGGATCAGCAGTCCTATCAACCCGACACGAATCTCCCACAAGCGCATTGCAAGGCCGTATGACCGCAGCCAGTGCTTGGCCGCAACCTCTTCTAAAAACCTGCCGATCTCATGGGCGATTAAAAAAAGCCCCCCCAAAAAAACAACTTGCTCGGGGCCATGCTCAAAACGGACACCTTTGCCAAGCCCCCAGGCCAGCAGTAGTTCCAACCAGAAGAATGTTCCCATCACGCCCGAAAGAAAAATAAGAATACTCTGGCGCTGCTTGAGGGAAAACCAAAAAAAGGCGGCGATAAAAAAAGGAAAGCTTGTAGGGAAAAAACCGTTATTGCTGTCAATGAGCAACCAGGATAAGGAAAGGACAAAGGTCAGGAACATAATCAGGATGCTGCGTGTCCAAAGCGCCAGAGGAAGAACCCCCAGCGCCCACCAATAGATCCCATCTGAAAAATGCGCACCCAGACGATAGACATCTGCAATGAGCAAGATGGAGATCCCGTAGAAGAGCGCTCCCACAAAAAGCCAGAGCCTCCCCGTCTTTTCATTTTTCCGGAAAACGGCACGGAAGCCCATCCCATTAGAACCCACAGTCAGGACGATCAGTAAGATTGCCCGAAGTGCCCGGGGAATCGTATCCCAGTTCCCACAAACAACAACAACGACCGCAAGCCCCATAAAAAGCGCCGCGAGCGAGAGCAAGATCGTGTAACCGACAGATCTTTCCTCACCAGTCGGCAGCTCTGTTCCATAGAGTTTGAGGATGGTCTGGGCCTGCTTCTGGCTCAACAGCCCCTTTCCCACCCAGCGGCTTGCCTCGGACGCAAGCTCTTTTTTTAATAGTTGAATCAGCTTCATGGCTGTGACGATGTAAAGTCGTGATTATTAGACGCGATTAAAAAAGGAGGGATAACATGTGAAAATAATACTGTGATACAAGAAAATGATTGCATGAACGATTCTTCGCGGGCCCCCTCCCCTTAGCCTTCCCAAACGATTCATTCTTACAACAAAAAACAAAGGTGTTCATAGTCCTGTATATTTTGACTTTTTACAGTATAGCGTCCTTTACCCCAATTGCGGTCGCAGATTAGCCATTTTAAATGGCCACGTCAAGCAAGATTCTCCTTTTCAATGAGCAAAATAAGTCGATGAGGGAATATATCATTCTTAATGCCTGTTGTGGGATATTATGATTAGACCCTACAATGGAGAAGTATCATTTAACGGGACGCGGAATTGTAAGTAACTTTACAGGAAAGAAGCGAGAATGCTATAACCCGAAAAAATGAAGGAGATGCGTTGCCCTTGAAGAACCTGCCCCGATGAAAAAAAGAGTTCCTCAGTGAAATCGGCCTAATCCGATTGCTGTAAAAATCCTTGAAGGGCGATGATTGCGTTCGCATGTACTCAATAAGCCTATGGGGAGAATCACCCCACAATAACATTCGGCTGAATAATTGCTTCTGCCGTGATCGAGTTGGCGATGAAACATTGTGCATGAGCTTTTTGGACCAGGGCCAGGGCTTTTTCCCTGTCCGTTCCTTCTGCGACGACAATCCTGGGGCGAAGGATGACACGCACCATCTGCATTTTCCTCTCTTGTTTTGCCAGGACGCCCTCCGCCTCATCTGTGTAGGAGAGGACACGGATACCGGCAAAAGATGCCAGGGCAAGGTAGGTCAGCATTTGGCAGGAGGCGATTGAGGTCGTGAAGAGTTCTTCGGGATTAAGGCGGTTTGAGTCGCCCTGGTACTGCGGGGCCGCCGACATTTCAATCGGCGGTTTTTTCGGGCAGGATGCCTTGTGTGATCTTGGGTAATTCTCATAATCGAGTGTGCTCCTCCCCTCCTCTTCAAGCCATTCGAGGCGGGTGTGAAAAAAAATCTCAGGTTCATACATTATTCATAGCCCTCTTCTTCAGTCGGGAACTTACCCGATTCCACATCGGTCTTGTAATGACGAAAAGCCTCTGACGCTATGCTGGAAAGATCGGCATAGCGGCGTACAAACTTTGGCTGGAAGTGAGTCATAAGGCCCAATAGATCGTGGAGAACAAGAACCTGTCCGTCACAATGCGGTCCCGCGCCGATACCGATGGTCGGAATTCGGAGCACTGCCCTAATCTCCTGGGCGACCGTCGTCGGCATGCCCTCCAGGACCAGTGAAAAAGCCCCGGCCGTTTCAAGCGCTTTCGCGTCCGCAATAAGCTGCTTCGCCTGTGAGGGGATCTTACCCTGAACCTTGTATCCTCCCATACGGTGAATCGATTGAGGCGTCAAACCGATATGCCCCATCACCGGGATATCATACCGGATCAATGCCGCTATCCGGTCTGCCACAACCGCACCACCCTCCAGCTTGACTGCCGCCGCCCCAGCCTCTTTTAAAAATCTCCCTGCATTTTTAATCGTCTCATCGATCCCGATCTGGTATGACATGAAGGGCATGTCCCCGACGACGAGCGCCCGTTTGACCGCGCGCGCCACCATTCGGGTATGATAAAGCATCTGCTCCATCGTCACCGGAAGGGTATTCGCTTCACCCTGAACAACTGTCCCCAGACTGTCCCCGACAAGAATCATATCGATTCCGGCCTCATCAACCAGCTTCGCAAAGGAAAAATCATAGGCCGTCAGGACGGAGATCTTTTCTCCCTTCTCTTTTTTCTTCTGAATCAAAGGGACTGTGACCCGATCCATTGTATCCAACCCTTCTCCTATGCCAGGCCGACCGTCCATTTTGCCGACTGAAGTGTGTTTGACAAGAGCATCGCGATCGTCATAGGGCCCACACCTCCTGGAACCGGCGTGATGGCGCTCGCCCTTTCCTCAACCGCTTCAAAATCGACATCTCCGACCAGCCGTCCGTCAGGAAGGCGGTTAATCCCAACATCAATCACTGTCGCCCCCTCTTTTACCATATCGGCCTTGATAAATTGGGGTTTTCCAATGGCCGCAATTAGGATATCGGCCTCCCGGCAAACTGCAGCGAGATCTTTTGTCCGTGAGTGACAAACGGTTACAGTCGCGTGGCGATGCAGGAGAAGGAGTGCAGCCGGTTTGCCTACGATGTTGCTTCTGCCCACCACCACGGCGTTCGCTCCCTTGATTTCAACACCAGTGGCCTTAAGCATCTCGATGATCCCAAGCGGCGTGCAGGGGACAAAACCGGGCTCATTTGCCACCAGTTTCCCGGCATTCAAATAATGAAAACCATCGACATCCTTCTCCGGAAGGACGGCATCGAGGACACTGCGTTCCTGAATTTGATCCGGGAGAGGCAGTTGGACCAGAATACCGTGGATCTTCGGATCCCGATTTAACTTATCAATCAGGGACAAAATTTCATCTTCCGATGCAGACTCAGGCAGGGGATGTTCTTCCGAGTAGATCCCGACCTCTTCGCACTTTCTCCTTTTATTGCGGACATAAATTCTGGAAGCCGGATCTTCTCCAACCAGAACTGCGGCAAGTCCCGGCCTCACCCGCTCGGAGATAAGTTCCACCTCATGCTTTACACGCATCCGGACCTGCTGAGAAATCAGCTTCCCATCAATTCTCTTCGTTGGCACCCCACCCCTCCTTATAACGGTAACTTACAAAATTCTTCATATATACTTCAGAGCAAGACGCAAGGATTCGAGCACAGCACCCAACGTCGCTACGGAGCAAACGGTGAGTCACCTGGTGCGTTACCTGCAATTAATTATTCTCTGTTCGGTAATAATCTTATGTACCGGGGAGTCCTGCTCTCCAACAGGGATCGACGCGACCACCTGGCACTCGAAAGCCAATCCGATAATTTTTCTCTTTACCCGACCCAATACGCGGTCATAATATCCCCCCCCATAACCAATCCGGTTCCCTTGAATATCAAAACCTAGGCCCGGCACAATCCATAGATCAATCTCACGGCTCGTTGCTTCTTTTATAAAGGGAGAACGCGGCTGACGGATACCAAATGGACCTGCTTGCATCTGATTGGGATTTAAACCCGCGATCTCTGAAAAAGAAAGGAGCCGGTCTTCAGGATGAACAACCGGGACAATGACGCGTTTTTTCAATCTGAGCGTCTCAAGGATGATTGCATCGGTCTGAACTTCTGTGCCATTGGACAGGTAGAAATGAATCGTATCCGCCGCTTCAAATTCAGAGGAATCCACGAGTCGCCTTGCGATCTCACGGCTTTTTTCCTGACGGGCGAAAACGGGTAGCCCCTCACGAAGCTGGAGCAGTTTT
Organism: Nitrospiria bacterium; assembly: GCA_046756865.1. GTDB lineage: Bacteria > Nitrospirota > Nitrospiria > SBBL01 > JAADHI01 > DUAG01. Next base: position 26,855 of record JBHHXE010000011.1, read on the forward strand.
TCCCGCATTTCTCTTTTTGAGGAAGACCGCTCCAAGCAAGATCCTTTCATCCCAGGAGGGTAACAATCTATGATTCATTTTGTCAAGAAATCCCAATAGTCAAGATCAGCGATTGATCCTGGGGTAAAGCGCATAAGTTGTCTAAAAGACAAGGCCAGAGGCCATAAGGGC
>JBHHXE010000012.1:0-26766 GCA_046756865.1 Nitrospiria bacterium
AGGGTATTTGACAAAGGGAAAACGGACGTATAAGATCGATTTCACCCTGAATGTATGCCCCTTATCAAGAAGATTCTGGATGAAGAAAATAGGCCTTACCCTCAAACCCAATCACCCGCAAGGGGAAGAAATTCGCAGGGAACTCGCCTTATGGCTCAAAGAGCGGAGCAAGGAGGTTTTCTTCATCGATCCCCTCGGGCAGAATCTTTTACCTCTTCCAACGCTTGACCTGATAATCGTTCTTGGTGGGGACGGCACCCTTCTTTCTGTCGCCAGGATGTTTGGAGAGACGGACATCCCTATCCTAGGGGTTAATCTTGGCAGCCTCGGTTTTCTGACTGAAATTACGCTTGATGAACTCTACCCCGACCTGGAAAAAATCCTTGAGAATGCGTTTCTCCACGACCCGAGATTGACCCTTCAGAGCTTCATTCAAAGAAAGGGCAAGCAATACCCACAAGCCATGGTCTTGAACGACATCACCGTTCATAAAGCCGCCCTCTCCAACATGATTAGATTGCGCATTACCATCAACAGCCAGTTTGTGACGTCTCTACGTGCCGACGGCCTCATCATCTCCAGCGCTACCGGATCTACAGCCTATTCGCTCTCTTCAGGTGGACCGATTGTTCATCCCTCTGTCGACGCCATTCTCCTGACCCCGATCTCCCCTCATACCTTGACAAACCGTCCTATCGTCGTCCCAAGCTCTGCTGAGATCGAAGTCGCCCTGAACGCTCACAGCGATGGGCCAGTTGTCATGCTCGACGGTCAGGACATTTTTCCCCTCGAAGGTAAAGATGTGGTTCACATTAAGTCCGGCCAAAAACGGGTTAAGCTCATCCGTTCCCCTCACCGGAACTACTATCAGGTCCTCCGGCAAAAGCTGAAATGGGGGGAAGATTGAAATCATTGAAGTATTTTCTCCTTTTGTTCGTTCTTTTTGTCAATACCCCTCCATTGGACGCACAACAGCCTCCCCCTTTTCGGTCTCAATGGACTGGTTGGTCCATCGGCCAGGTGGTTATCCGTGCACTCGCAGTTGAAGGGAACAATGTCTGGATTGGGACGTCAAACGGGCTCATCAAATTCAACCGGAAAAAAGAGACCCACCAGATCTTTAATACCCGCACCGGACTCCTTTCAAATATTATCGTCTCTATCCATCCGGATAAAAAAGGAGATATCTGGGTGGGGACTTACGGGGGAGGCCTTGCCCGCTATGACGGAAAGAACTGGGAACTTTTTACCCCCTATGGACGCGGAAGCAAAAATTACGGGAGCAGCTGGGCACACTACCGGCCACAAAACGGCCTTGGAGATCTCTGGGTGTACGACCTCCTTTTTGAGCCTGATGGTACCATGTGGGTGGCCACATGGAAAGGAGCAAGCCGCCGCTCTCACTCGAAAGAAGACTTTTTCACCTATACGATGGATGACGGATTAGTTGATAAATGGGTTTACACTGTAGAGAGAGAACCTTCAGGGATCCTTTGGTTTGGGACTGAGGGCGGCATCAACCGCTTCGACGGGAAAAGCTGGCAAGGATGGACCCACAAGGATGGCCTGGGCGCCACAATCACTTCATCAAGGCCCACCCCGCCGACAGACGATTCCTACAATGAGGAAGAAGACCATCATCTCCAGGCCGGGCGCGAAAACCAGAACCATAACCCGAACTATGTTATTTCCTCGGCAATTGATAAGGCCGGCATCCTTTGGTTCGGAACCTGGGGAGGGGGACTCTCCCGCTTTGACGGGAAAACATTCAAAAACTATACGACGAACGAAGGCCTGCCCGGAAACATTATCAATGCCATAGAGATTGACAAAAACGGGGTTATGTGGATCGGCACAAACAAAGGTGTCAGCCGCTTCAACGGAAAATCCTTCAAAAACTTCAGCCAGAAAGATGGCCTGCTGGGGGACTACATCTACTCTATCGCCATTGACGATGAAGGCAGCAAATGGTTCGGCACCTTCGGCGGCGTCAGCCGGTATAGCGGGTCATAAGCTCTCCCCCAAGCGTCAAATTACAAAATCAGAACGCTCATTTAGACTTGACGAGCGGGACGACTCCTGTGTATAAGTAAAAGGTTTTTGTCGCAGACCGCTATTTTCGTTCATGTTTATCACATTTATTTCAATCCCTAAATAAAAGGAACAGACATATGATCATTGCAGTGCCCAAAGAAATAATAAAGGGAGAACGCCGTGTAGCGGCCACCCCGGAAACTGTCGCGAAAATGATTAAAAAGGGACTTGAAGTCCAGGTTGAGGCTGGGGCCGGAAAGAGCGCATTTTTCCTGGACAGCGACTATGAAAATGCCGGTGCAAAGATCGTTCACGATGTTGCTTCTCTCTATGCCGCTGCGGATATTGTGATTAAAATACAAAGACCTGTGCCCAACGATTCAAGCGGACAGGGCGAGGTTGACATGATGAAAGAGGGGGCCATTCTCATTACAATGCTTCATCCCCTATCTTATCCTGACACCGCAAAAAAATTAGCCTCCAGAAAAATAAGCGCTTTTTCAATGGACCTTATCCCCAGAATCACACGCGCTCAAAGGATGGATGTCTTAAGCTCAATGAGCAGTATTGCCGGATACAAGGCCGTCTTGATTGCAGCAGCGAGCTCTGGAAAATTTATCCCCATGATGACCACAGCGGCCGGCACGCTCCCGCCTGCAAAGGTCCTGGTTTTAGGAGCTGGCGTCGCAGGACTGCAGGCAATTGCAACAGCAAAACGCCTTGGCGCACAGGTTGAGGCATTTGATACCCGGCCTGCCGTGAAAGAACAGGTTCAAAGCCTGGGCGCCACTTTTGTCGAATTGGAATTGGGCGATGGAGACACAGAAGATCAGGGCGGATATGCAAAAGAACTCTCTGCCGAACACCATCAAAAAGAGTTGGCCCTGATTCAGGAGCATGTCAAGGGGGCGGATGTTGTCATCACAACCGCTCTGGTCCCCGGGAAAAAAGCGCCTACGCTGATTACGACCGGGATGGTCACTGAAATGAAAAATGGATCGGTCATTGTCGATCTCGCCGCGGAACAGGGCGGGAACTGTGAGTTGACCCAGCCTGAAGAAGAAGTACTCAAACATGGTGTAACTATTATCGGGGTTGTGAACCTCCCCGGATCAATGCCAATTCATGCAAGCCAGATGTACGCAAAAAATATGACCAACTTTCTGCTTCACCTCTATGTGAATAAAGCATTGACCATTAACCTGGACGATGAAATCACAAAGGGCGCGCTGGTGACACACCAGGGCGAAATTGTGAATGATGCAGTCAAGGCCCTGGCAAACTAAACAGGAGTATCAAGATGTCTATTGTTTCTATTACCCTTTTTGTTCTGGCAACCTTTCTCGGCTACGAGTTAATATCAAGAGTACCGCCGCTTCTGCATACCCCATTGATGTCCGGAGCCAATGCCATCTCCGGGATTACACTTGTTGGTGCAGTCCTCGCTTCCGGGTCAGGAGAGACAAACCTCAGTACAATTCTCGGTTTTCTGGCTGTCATTTTTGCCACAATCAACGCCGTCGGGGGCTTCATGGTCACAAGCCGGATGCTGAACATGTTTAAGTCGAAAGAAGGCGAGGAGAAGTCATGACTATAGAATTTATCGAAGTTGCATATCTTCTCGCATCCGCTTCTTTTATCCTCGGACTGAAATTCCTGAGTTCTCCAACTACCGCTACAAAAGGCATGCTTCTTTCTCAGGGAGGCATGTTCCTCGCGGTTGTGGCGACCCTTTTCCACCACGAAGTGATCGATTATAAATTCATTTTGGGCGGAATCGCTCTTGGGTCAATAATCGGAGCCCTGTTGGCCACGAAGATAGAAATGACGGCCATGCCACAAATGGTTGCCCTGCTAAACGGATTTGGCGGACTTTCTTCTGCATTTGTAGGCGGAGCCGCATTTTATCAGCTCACCCCGAACATTAGCGGTATCAGCATGGGCACAATCGGGGTCACCGTCCTCATCGGTACGGTCACGCTAACCGGAAGCGCCGTTGCCTTTTTAAAATTACAAGACTTAATTTCCGGCGCTCCCGTCGTGTTCCCCTTTCAAAACATTATTAACCTCCTGGTATTTTTTGTGTCCCTCGGCATAGTGGCTTATCTCGTTTTGGCGCCCTCCAATCAGATGATGTTTCTCGTTCTGGTTGGAATTTCCCTTTTACTCGGAATCATGGTCGTCATCCCGATCGGGGGTGCCGATATGCCCGTGGTTATTTCGCTTTTGAACTCTTATTCCGGCCTTGCTGCCGCGGCAAGCGGGTTTATTCTTTCTAATAACGTCCTCATTGTTAGCGGGGCTCTCGTCGGATCTGCAGGGATTATCCTTTCTCAATTGATGTGTAAGGCGATGAACCGGTCCCTGGGCAATGTCTTGTTCGGTGTCTTCGGTCAGGGTGATGCTCCGCAAGAAGCTGCTGTGGCTGCACCACCACAAGAAGGAGATCGGGAAGTCCCCAAGGTCCTGAGTGGAACACCTGAAGAGGCCGCTGAGATATTCAAGAAGGCAAAGTCTGTGATCATTGTTCCGGGATACGGCATGGCGGTGGCCCAGGCGCAGCATGCGGTGAAAGATCTTGCCGCTATCCTGGAAAAGCAGGGCACCTCTGTGAAATATGCCGTTCACCCTGTGGCGGGCCGTATGCCGGGTCACATGAATGTCCTACTGGCGGAAGCCAACGTCCCCTATGAGCAGCTCATTGACATGGATGACATCAATGATGACTTTGAGGATACGGATATTTCCCTCGTCATCGGCGCAAATGATGTTGTAAATCCCGGAGCAGAAACCGATCCAAACAGCCCGATCGCCGGTATGCCGATCCTGTGGGCTTACAAATCGACCCAAGTCATGGTTTTAAAGCGAAGCATGCGTCCCGGTTTTGCCGGGATCGATAATGAACTTTTCATCCGTCCAAATACCATGATGATCTTCGGAGACGCCAAGGGCACCATCCTCAAAATATCTGAGGCCTTGAAATAAAAACAACCCGCCATCGATGGCCGGCTCGATGGCCGCCGTCTATTCTATGATTGGCTAAAAACTTCATTCGCCTTTTTATCTTGACAATATCCCTCTTTAAGCATATCTAATATCGGAATGCACATCATTCCGCCTGAGCGTTCAGTACAGCGTGGTTCTGTACAATGAAAAAACTTCACTCAACACTCAATTGGAGGTGAATCATGAAAAGATCATTTCTATATGTCGTGATTATTGTGGTTTCCCTTGTTGCATCCGTTGATCGTTCCTTTGCCAAACAGGGCCTTTATCTTGGGGCAGAAATACTTTACAACAATATCAGCGGAGATTTTGACGGGACAAACGGTCCCGATTCAGATGACGGGGGTGGTGTGGGGCTTATCCTGGGCTATGGATTTACACCTAACTTTTCTGCACAGCTCAACCTTGATGTATCTTTCCATGACGCCTCCGTTGTCACTGGGAGCCCCGTATCAGACTCCACACTTAATGCATTTCTTTTAGTCGTCAAATATAATTTTCTTTCCGGCCAACAGCTCCGACCATATGTGAATGGAGGACTGGGTGTGTTTTCCTTTAATATTGACGACCCTTTCCTAGACGTAGAGCTTTCCGGAGATGGACTTCAATTAGGCTTGGGAGTCGATTATATTATCTCTCCGAATATTTCATTCGGATTCGGCATCGAAAGGTGGTTCATTGATTATGATGAAATGGATGTCGGTGGATTGACACTTGCCTTGACCCCTGAAGTGGGCGGGGACACAACATCCGTTAAAATCAACTCCGTTTTTTATTTCTGATAATTCACTTTTTTCTGTCATATGGGTCGACTTTCGACCGCGGCTCGAGGAGTCATGGCTGGCGGCGCTTGCGTTTCCCGACGCTTTCACGCCTATACTGGGCCCGCAATTCCCGATCATCGAATTGCGGGCCCACGTGCTCTTATCGGAGTGGTTTCCCTATTGCTCAGACAGAGGAATAAACATCACTAAATAGTTCAATTCCCTTGACTTTATTTTCACCGGGACATTAGAATGCCACATGTCTGTCCAAGATTTTGTCCACCTTCATCTGCATACTGAGTACAGCCTTCTCGACGGGGCCAACAAGATCGAACCCCTGATTTCTACCGCAAAAGAAATGGGGATGTCCGCTGTCTCCATAACCGACCATGGGAACCTTTTCGGAGCAATCGAATTCTACCAGAAGACAACAAAAGCCGGGATGAAACCGATCATCGGTTGCGAGGTCTACCTTGCCCCGAGAAGCCGATTCGACAAAGAGGGGCATGGCATCCACGAAGATGACTACGAACATGTTGGCGGCTCCAATCCCTACTATCACCTCATCCTCCTTGCAGCCAATCACACCGGGTATAAAAACCTGATCAAACTTGTAACCCGTGCGAATATTGAAGGCTTTTATTATAAGCCTAGAGTGGACAAAGAAATCTTGCGGGAACATCATAAGGGGCTCATCGCCTTATCGGGCTGCCTTCGCGGGGAGATCCCCTACCTGCTCACCCGGGGACATGATAAAGAGGCGACCGAAGCCGCCCACGAATATCAGGAGATTTTTGGGAAAGAAAACTTTTTCATCGAGATACAAGACAACGGTCTAGACCTTCAAATCGAGGCCAATCGAAAACTGGTTGCGCTCTCCAAGCATTTTGATATTCCACTTGTGGCAACAAACGACTGCCACTATCTCCACAAGGGAGATGCACGAGCCCATGACGTGATGCTCTGTCTTCAGACTGGCAAGACCGTCAACATGCCGAACCGGATGAAGTTTCAGACAGAGCAGCTTTACTTCAAGTCTGCGGCAGAAATGAACCGGGCCTTTTCAGAACTTCCTGCTGCGGTAACCAACACGGCCCGAATCGCTGAAATGGTCGATCTCAAACTGGAATTTGGAAAGTTCCATCTTCCGAACTATGTTCCCCCGAAAGGAATGACCCGTGAGGCCTATCTGGCAGCTCTTTCTCAGAAAGGATTGGAGCACCGCCTGAATCATCTGAACGGACAAGCTTCAGGCCTTCGACCGATCTATGAAGACCGTCTCAAGAAAGAACTCGACATTCTCAATGCAATGGGCTATGCAGGTTATTTTTTGATTGTCTGGGACATCATCAATTTTGCCCGCGCATCAAATATTCCTGTCGGTCCCGGACGCGGGTCGGCTGCAGGCAGCCTGGTGGCCTATACGCTTTCCATTACTGATATTGATCCCATCTCAAACGGCCTCATTTTTGAGCGTTTTCTTAATCCTGAGCGCGTGACTCTGCCAGATATCGACATGGATTTCTGCATGGATCGACGCGAAGAGGTGCTTCGTTACGTAACCGAAAAATACGGCTCGGATCATGTCTGCCAAATTATTACTTTTGGAACCATGGCGGCAAAAGGCGCAATCCGGGATGTTGGCCGCGTTCTGGAAGTTCCCTATATCGAAGTAGACCGTCTGGCAAAACTGATCCCGAACACCCTGAATATCACACTTGATGAAGCTCTTGCACAGGAAAAGAAACTCACTGAAGCCACAAAAAAGGATGCCAGGGTCGGCGATGTAATCGCACTGGCCAAACAACTGGAAGGGCTGGCCCGACACGCCTCAACGCATGCTGCGGGTGTTGTCATTTCGGATGCACCCTTGACGGAGCATGTCCCACTTTATCGTGGGAATAAAGGTGAAATCGTCACACAATTTGCCATGGGTGATATTGAAAAAATCGGACTCGTGAAGTTTGATTTTCTTGGATTGAGAACCCTCACCGTCATCGATCATGCGCTCCGTCTGGTCAACGAAAAAAAAACCTCCAAATCCAGGAACACCGCTCTCCCCGACTCGCCCCTGCGGCTACAGGATATTGCTCTGGATGACCCAAAGACCTATACCTTATTGGGATCAGGAGACACGACAGGCATCTTCCAACTGGAAAGTTCCGGCATGGTCGATCTTCTGGTGAAGATGAAGCCGGAAACTTTTGAAGATATCGTCGCCATCCTTGCCTTATATCGGCCCGGCCCGATCGGAAGCGGAATGGTCGACGATTTCATTAAACGGAAACAAGGCAAGAAAAAGATCCGCTACGAGATTCCTCGACTCAAGGATATCCTCAAAGAAACCTATGGCGTGATCGTTTATCAGGAACAGGTCATGAAGATTGCCAATGTTGTGGGCGGCTTCTCCTTAGGTGAAGCCGACCTGCTTCGAAGGGCAATGGGGAAGAAAAAACCGGAGGAGATGGCCGCGCAAAAAACCATCTTCATCGAACGGGCAACGAAAAAAGGGATTACGGTTTCCAAGGCTGAAAAAATATTCGATCTGATGGAATTTTTTGCCGGGTATGGATTTAATAAATCTCATTCAGCGGCCTACGCGCTCATTACATTCCAGACGGCCTATTTAAAATGTCACCATCCCGCCGAATTTATGACGGCGCTCCTCTCTTGCGAAATGGGTAATTCCGATAAGGTCGTTAAATATATTACGGAATGCCGAAAGATGGGTATTCAGATACTCCCCCCCGATGTTAATGAAAGCAATAAGGATTTTACTGTTGTCCCGGAGGGGATACGCTTTGGTCTGGGTGCGATCAAAAATGTCGGAAGCGGTGCGATTGATTCCGTCTTGGCGGCCCGCCACGAAGAAGGGCGCTTTACCTCACTCTTCGATTTCTGTAGAAAGATAGACCTTCGGAAAACAAACAAACGTGTGATTGAGGGATTGATCAAAAGCGGCGCTTTTGATTCCACAAAAGCACTTAGGGCTGCTCTCACAGAACATCTTGAACAGGCCATTCAAGAGGGTGGACAATATCAGCGTGTCAAGGAAACCGGCCAGATGACTTTCTTCGGGGATCAGGTGGAAAACCTCGAATCCCCAGCCGAGCCCCCTCTTCATGATGTTCAGGAATGGAGTGAGAGTAAGATTGCAAAACTTGAAAAAGAGGCGCTCGGGTTTTATATTACCTGTCACCCACTCCAACGTTTTGAGGGGCTCATGAAAAAACGCCTCGCTACCCCAACGGAGGCGCTGGAATCCCTTGAAGACAACCGCGCCGTTCGGTTCTGCGGAATGGTTGTGCAGGAAAAAATCACGACCACTAAGCGAGGAGACCGCATGGCCTATCTTCGGATTGAAGATCTGAGCGGAAGCGTAGAAGTCATTGTTTTTCCTGATCTTTACCAAAAAACAGCACCTCTTTTCAAGAAAGACATCCCTTTGCTTTTTGTCGGCACTGTTGACCGCGCCGAAAAAGGGGTTAAAATGAAGGCAACAGCCGTTGTTCCTTTGCAGTTGAAGACAAATGTAAGCATCGTGCTTTCCGCCGACAGGGTGAGTGCCAGGGAAATCGAGCGCCTGCAACAGATCCTACTCCGGTTCCCCGGATCACTGCCTGTTTATTTAAAGATCATGACCCCGGAATCCGCCGGGTCTACAGTGGAGTCGACTATCGCAATTGATTCAAAATTTGCAGTAGACGGTTCTGATCATTTGACAGATGAGATCGAAACGTGTTTTGGTAGTGGGGCCGTTGAGTCCGATTGGACTCCAGATGCCAATCCGCAGCAGGAGCGCGTACAAACTCCGTAATGAGGACATTCATGTGAACGAATACCTAGAGTTTGAAAAGCCGATTATCGAGCTGCAAGAAAAGATTAACAGGCTCCGGGATCTCAGCAAGACAGACTCCAGCCGGACAAAAGAAATACGCAAACTCGAGAAAAAAATGACAACGCTTCAAGGGGATATTTTTTCAAATCTATCTCCCTGGCAGATCGCACAACTGGCCCGGCATCCCGGCCGTCCGAATACCTCAGACTATATCGAAATGATCTTCGAAGACTTCATTGAGCTACATGGGGATCGCCTCTTCGGAGATGACAAGTCGATGACGGTCGGCCTGGCACGTATGGAGGGACATTCGGTTGTCATTATCGGCCATCATAAAGGCAAAGGCGTCAAGGAACGCATTGCAAGCAACTTTGGCATGCCACATCCCGAAGGATATCGGAAAGCCCTTCGCGTTATGCAACTGGCTGAAAAATTCAACAAGCCGATCATTACCTTTATCGACACTCCCGGGGCCTATCCTGGTGTCGGAGCGGAAGAAAGAGGACAGTCTGAAGCCATCGCCAGAAATTTAATGGTCATGTCCCAGCTGAATGTACCGATTATTTCCGTCGTAATTGGAGAAGGGGGAAGCGGAGGGGCACTTGCTGTATCGGTTGCCGACAGGATCATCATGCTCGAATATTCAATCTACTCGGTCATCTCTCCCGAGGGCTGCGCCGCCATCCTCTGGAATGATGCCGCCAAGACCGCAGATGCTGCAGAAGCCTTAAAAATGACGGCCAGAGACCTCAACCAACTTGGAATCGTCGAAACAGTTATACCGGAGCCCCAGGGCGGGGCACACCGGGATCCGGAAAAGACGGCTTCCTTGATCTCAAAGGCCATTTGCAATCACCTTTCCAAACTCGAAACCATTCCCACTGAGGAAAGGTTGAAACAACGCTATCAACGCATTCGAAAAATCGGCGCTTACACAGAAGGCAGCGAGAAACCGTGAATGGTGATTGGGTGATGGGGTAAATTGATTTATCGGTGGGGTTATACGCGGTTTGGTACTTCTTCAGTGTTCTCGGCTTCCTTGATGGCTTCGTGAACAAATTCTTCAACAAGGGCTTCATCTTCGTTAGCAGACAGAATAGAGGAGAGATGCTCCCCCTCTTTCTGCACGCCCTGATCACTTCCATCCGTCTCCGGTTGATCCGTCAAGTTGCCGGCGCCATCCACCGAAGGGTGCAAAAAGGTCTCACCCTCCCCTGCTGCATCGGCAACTTCTGAGAATTCTTTTAATGTTGGAAGGCCGGAAAGACTGGCCAGCCCGAAATATTCTAGAAATTGACGCGTTGTTCCATACATCATCGGACGGCCTGGAGCCTCTTTCCTTCCAACTATCTTGATCAGCTTCCGCTCCATCAATGTCTTCAATACCCCGGCCACATCTACACCACGGACCATCTCAATCTCGCCCCGGGTCGCCGGTTGCTTGTATGCAACAATTGCAAGGGTTTCCAGGCCGGGTTTTGAAAGACGAGATGCCGTCCTTATTTTTTCCATCTCTTTTATCCAGGGAGCCATCTCTGAACGTGTCACAAACTGGTATCCGCCGGCAACCTCTGCCAGCCGCATCCCCCGATTTGATTGGTCATACTCCTCTTGAAGGGCCTCAATCACAGCATGGAGGCGCTTCTTATCAACACACTTGATGACATCGCGAAGTCGGTCGACAGAGAGCGTATCCCCGGACACAAAAAACAAGGCTTCAACAATCGGTTTTAGTTCATGATCTTCCATAAGCTTCAGCCTCAATCAATACGTTCTGTCATTATTCAGCATACCCATCTAAGCCTCCTTGGCGGCCTTGCTGTGGTGCTGAATCCTCATGTTTAAACCACATGTTGCGGTTCTGCTGCCTTGCCCTGAAGACGAATCTAGTCATCCTGAACAGCTACAAGATTTCTTGTTTTCATCAGTCGAAGCGGCCCACAAACTTCTCCTTGCAAAATGCGAATCAGCCCTAAGCGAATCACCTCAAGAAGTGCAACAAAAGTGACAATGACAACTCTGCGCGTCGTCAACTCCAAGGAAAGCTCTTCAAACAGGAGGCTGTCAACGGAACCAATCCGATCAATCAGAAACTGCATCTGTTCCTTCACTGAAAGCGTTTCGGGAGAAATTTCCAGGATGGAATCATCTTTTGTCCGGGATAAGACGTCTTGAAAGGCATCAAAAAGTTCATACAGGCTCACATCTCCCAGAGAGACCTCGTCAGGGGGAAGCTCTATTGAGGGTTCCGGTTCTCGCTGAAAGATGTCTCGCCACTCTGTTTCCCGTTCTTCCAGGCTCGACGCGGCCTCTTTGAAACGTTTATATTCCAGAAGACGCCAGATGAGTTCCTGCCGCGGATCAACTTCCTCCCCCTCTTCCTCAGGCCCAGGCAGCGGGAGAAGCATTTTAGATTTTATATGGACCAGTGTTGCAGCCATAACCAAAAACTCGCCGGCGATGGAGAGATTAAGGGCCTTCATTAAATCCAGTGTTTCTATATATTGTTTCGTGATCAGAGCAATAGGAATATCATAAAGGTTAATCTCGTTTTTCTTGATCAGATGAAGAAGGAGCTCCAGAGGGCCCTCAAAGTTGCCAACCTTGACCTCGTAAGATTCTTCCACAATAACTCCATGCACCGGAAAGGTAATGACCTTTTCTTATATCAGCAATAACAGGGATAATCAAGATAATAATCAACAGGTAGTATCAGAAAAGAATCCTAAACTCAACATACTGTGCTCAGCATCATCAAAGGTATTTATCAGAGCCGCCAATCAGAGGGGATTGGGCAGCAATGACTCTGCTTCTGAGAAATCTTCCTCCCGGACGAGAAGTTTTGCACCGGATGGAGCGGGAACGGCTCCCGGACCAAAAATTCCAATATCATCAGATTGGATGAGAAAGGGAATTTCGACCCGCCCCAATATCTCTCCGGCCATTTCTGCTTCCAGCCTTGAAGGAAAAACAGACAACTGGATAAACCTGCTTTTCTCCATCATTCCACCCCCAGAGAACTGTTATCAATGGAACAAACCTTCCCAAAACCCGGAACTGACCTTGGAATAAACATCCATTTTATAGCCATATACCATGGAATTGTCCACAATATTTTATTGAGAAGACCTATAAGCTCATTTAGAAAAACGAATTAATACCCTATACCTCGCCCTGAGTGAGCCGTCGTTCAAGCAGATCTCTTAAGCATTCAGACCTTGAAAATAAAACCGTTTTTCTTGTATTCAAGAATCCAATCCTATATAATCAGCTTCAATTTTATAAAAGGGGAATACATATGCCGAAAATCACTTTTCATCCTGAAGGAAAGACGGATGAAGTGCAATGCGGAAAAAGTCTTCTCGATGCCGCTGAACAGATGGGGGTTGATTTACGCCATGACTGCGGCGGATTTGCAACCTGCAGCACCTGCCGCATTCTCATTCTGGACGGCGTTTCAAATCTGACAAAAGTTGACTTGGATGAAGAAAACATGCTCGAAGAAGCAGAGTTGACGGCGCCCTTCCGTCTCTCCTGTCAGGCCAAGGTTCTTGGAGATGTCACCGTCCGGATACCCGATGAGGCCATGGTGTGGAGTAAGGAAGCATTCGAGGCGCTTTCTGAGTATTCAGATAAATACCGGGAGCTCATCCAGCTTATGGTCGAGGATAAGGCGCGGGGCACGGGATTAGACACCATCCTGCCTGAGACAGCTATTCCACTTATTGAAGAAGCAAAAAAAGCGGTCGATGAGGCAAGCGATAACCCGGTCGCCCTTTCGGCCATACTCAAACAGGTCTGTGATATGGCATAGCACCTCCTACCCCGGGGGAATAAAGTCGAAGCCTGCTCAGAAGCCCTTTGGTGCTTTTGGATAAACCTGGAGAGATCGTGAGCAAACCTTCACTGTTAAAGCGCCTAGATACCTGGGTTCCTCTAAGCCGTTTGACCTATCGTATCCCGGCACATGGCCGCTCTCTTTTCTGTTCATTGGGTGGCATCGTCTTTTTCGGTTTTCTTCTGATGATTGCCACCGGGATCATCCTCCTGCAATTTTACAACCCTCTCCCCGACCAAGCCTATAAGAGCCTTGAAACAATCCAGAAAATTGGTTTTCTAAGTTATATTCGAGCCCTGCACTACTGGATTTCTCAGGGCGTCCTGATTGCTTTGATTGTCCATCTCAGCCGTGTTTTCGTAATAGGGGCCTACAAGACCCCCAGACAAGTCACTTGGTGGTTGGGGGTGGCACTTTTTGCAACGATGCTGATGGGGTCGTATTTTTCCGGGACAGTTCTGAAATGGGATGAAGAGGGGGCTGATGCCCTGGCCCACTACCAGCAGTCACTCCGATATCTTGGTCCCCTGGGGGCAATGATGACGGATTCTCTTCCGGGCAGCAGTTCAATAAATGTTCGCATATTTGCATCCCACATCACCGTTTTTCCAATTCTCATCATTATTCTGCTTATCGGCCATTTTCTCCTTATCCGGACATTCAATCTCTCACCAACCCCCTGGGACAAATGGTCAAAGCAACCACAAATCCCGAAAGAAGAAATGAAAGGGAGGTTTGACCAACATGCCAGAACGATTGTCGTCTTTTCACTAATCTACTACGGTTTTCTGGCTGTGGTTGCCTTTATTTCCCGTGCACCCCTCGGCCCGGCTCCTTCCGCGTCTCATGATCCTCTCAAGCCCCCCTGGCCTTTCCTGTGGATGTACGGATTCGAGAATGTATGGGGCGTGGTTGCCGTCCTTTTTGCATCGGGTGCCCTCTTTGGTTTTCTTGCACTCATTCCACTGATAGACCGTAAGCAGGACCGGAGCTTTGCCGCCAGAAGGAAAATCCTGACACTTGGGGGCATTGTCGCCTTCTTAGTTCTCACGCTGACCCTCCATGGATGGATTACTCCCGCGCAGGAACACACGCACGGACACGGTGAAGCGGCCCATGAAGACGATGGACATGCCCATGATGAAGAGGAAGAACACAGCCACGATGAAGAAGAGGCTGATCATGCCCATGATGAAGAGGAAGAGCACAGCCATGATGAAGAAGAGGCTGATCATTCACATGATGAAGAGGAAGAGCACAGCCATGATGAAGAAGAGGCTGATCATTCACATGATGAAGAGGAAGAGCACAGCCATGATGAAGAGAAAGAGGATTCTTCAGATGCTGAGTGGGATGGTTTCTAAGAAATGCTTTACCTTAATCGCGCTTACAAAGGGACACGCAAATTAATGAGGAAAAATATTGACCATAGTAAATATTCTGCTGCAAAAAGATGGCTTATCTGTCTCCTTAATCTGACAATTCTTTTTGCCCTCTCCCATGCTCCCCTCCTTGCCGCCGGTGATGAGATTGAAATCCCGAAAGGAGTTGAGCTTTTTGAGAGCGAAGGGCAGGATCACGTCGAGGGCAAGGTTCACGTTTTCTACAAAACCGACCCACCCACGTCCGGCGCGCATGCTAGCCGATGGCTTCCCGCAAGCGTTTACGGGATTGGTGAAGCCGCATCTGAACTTTTGGTTCATAACCTCGAACACGGCAATATCGTCATCTATTTCGACCATTCCGTCCTTTCGAAGGAGGAGCTGGAACCCCTTTTTAAACTCGCAAAACAACACTTGGGACAGTGGGACGGCATCCTCCTTGTCGAGCGGGATGACAAAAAACATCCGATTATCCTCACCGCCTGGCGGGCGATGCTCCGACTGAAAAAGGTTGACATGAAGAGAGTCTTAAGCTTCGTAGATACCTTTCGAGGCAGAGGTCCGGAACACCGAGTACGCTAAAGTTTAGGGCATATCGTTTAGGTAGGTTTGAGCTTCCGCGGTGTAGGTCTTGAAGGGGTCTTCCATCGGAAACATTTCTTTTCCATCAATGTAGAAGTTTGCCCAGTTGATGACGTAAGCTCTCTTCTCTTGGAGGAGGGACCTTATCATTTCGCCACGGCCTGAGGCACGTGTGTTTCGTGGTGGGGCGGAAACAGCAAGCGCAATCGCATCATCCGTTGTCCGGCGGACCGTTTTATTCTCTTCTTCAAGCGCGTATGAAAGCCCTGAATCACGATTCAGATTATGGTATTCGAGATCAAGACTGGCCATCCAGGTCTCATCCCAGTCTGTATCTTCCTCTTCCAGCAAGGTCTGTAGCAGCCATTCTTTTGAAATCCAATCGACTTTGCCAATAAGTTTTGACGGGTCATGCGCCAAGTCTTTCAGCGTAATTTCCCATTCACGGATGGTCCAGTCGGTATCGGAATCCTTCCCTTTTAAATGTTTTTCAGCCGCACGGAAAAAGGCCTCCTGAATCTCAATCGCCGTCATTTTCTTCCCGCTCTCAAGGGTAACAAGCCATTCCCGCTTCTGATCGCGTGAAATCTGCTTTAAATCATAGACCGGATTAAGCAATGTCATTCCTTCCGGGCTCACTCCGGCCTCAATCAGAGACAAGACCAGAGATGTCGTCCCAAATTTTAACGCGACGGCATATTCGAGCATATTTGAATCACCTAAGAGGAGATGAATACGCCGAAAACGTGCCGGATCTGCCAGGGGTTCATTGCGGGTATTGATAATGGCACGGTTAAATTGAACCCATTGGTAAAAATCGTTGACGATATGGTCTGCCCGCTGAGAGATTTGATAACGAACGGGAGGACTTTTGTCTACATCCCTCACGACCCATCCCTCTGGAGCATTTTGGACGCCGACCCTTCCGGAGCCTGTAAAGATCTGGCGGGTCACCAGAAAAGGGATCATCTGCCCCAGCCCCTCGTAGGAAAAAGGAAAGTCACAGCCGACCAGATAGTTTTCATGCGACCCAAAGGTTGCCCCGGTCTGGTGGTCAACATTGTTCTTTATGATGGAGACATGTGCCGACAGACCCAAAGCTTCAAGTGATTCTTGAAGGATCCGGTCTCCCGCGCGATCATGGGCCACAAGACCCGCAAGATCAATACATTCCGGTGTCGCATATTCGAGATGCCCCATGTCAAGATACACCCGTCCGCCGTTTAAAATAAATCCTCCATTTCCGGGCGGTTCATCATGTCCCCGATAGTGAAGATCAATCAGACCGAGTTTTCTTTTATGAAAGACGGTGTCCTTGATCAGCCGGGAGATATTTTCGGGGGTTTCACGCTGTCTTCCCTCCTTGATGAGGCAGCCGTATTCTGTTTCAAGGCCGACGATGCGCGATTCCATCATTCATCACCAACCACTTAAACCCGCTTTGATTTCTTCTTTTGAAGGAACCCGGTATTTGGCGCTTCCGGCTTGCGTTTGATCAAGAAGCACCACTTCAGTCTCATGGTCTTTAATATGTTTTATAAGAAGTCTGTCCAGTTGATCATTACATGGGAGTGATTCTGGCCCTTTTTGGTCATCCGGCGGTGGGGAAATTGAAACCGCCCATGTCCTCAAAGCGGACTTTAGCGCCTGTTTGAAATCAGGAGGGGTTTTCTTTTCTAAGGTTTTGAAGTAGGACTCCATTCGCCGCGTTATCTCTGTTGTTCCGGCAAGGATCATCCCGTGATCCGCTTCTTCAAACACGCCATCGTAGTTCAAACGGAAGAAAAGGCATTTTCCCGTGACAGGATTGATTTCCGCCATAAGAATTTTTACAATGTATGGTGCGTGAAGCACCTCTTCAAAAGCCTGCTTCACCATTGGGGCAAGGCCAAACTTCATCAGGCGACGGATGGTTACATCGCCAGGAGATCGATTGAAGCCCTCGACATGAGAGATATCAAGAACAACATTACGGAGTTTTTCAAGGTCGGCGGGGTGACCGACTCCGCCCAGGGCGATTAAATCATAAATCTCAAAGAGTTTGGCAGACTTTTTTCCGACCGTCGCAAAGAGAATACCGTCCTTATACGGGAGGGCAACCACCGGGCTACCACCTGAAAGCTGCTCATCAAGATAGTCCCGGCGATTCTGTATCGCCTCAACCCATCGATATGGTTCCTCAAACAAAGATCTTCCTCCTCGATTTTACTTTGAAGGGTTTACGGTGACTTGACCTGTATATAGGGACTCCAACTGGTCCCCGGGAATATTACGGACTCCCCCGCTGGTCACAAGCTTGATCGTGGGATAGAGACGGGACTCTCGGTTGACGCCGCCTGTTGCCGAATCAAACTCTGCAGCAGTCTCCAGGAGTCGCATCGTCAGAACGATGGCCTTCTCTTCAGACATTTGTGCAAGCGGCCCAAGGCCCCAACGGTTCTGATAGTGAAGCACCCCGCGAATTGCCGGAGAACCGGACCCGGAAACAGAATACTCGACCCCTTCAAAACCGGCCCCCAACATATCGTAGAAGAAGATTTTCCCTTCTCCCCTTTGATTATCGTATGCCGCGTATATCGGGGCAACCGCGCCGATGCCCTGCATCGCCATCGGGATATTCTCCTTGAGGAGCTTGGACAGGGCACGCATCTTCCCTTCCAGACTCAACTCCTGAAGCTGACTGCGCCGATAATATTTAAAAGTATGCTCCATGACCCGGGCAATCTCGAAGGCGGTTGCCGGAACACCTGCAATCGCCAGAACAGAGTGACGGTCAATATCGATCACCTTGTCGGTCCGGTCATGCATGACGGTTGTACCTGCCGTGGCCCGACGGTCTCCCGCAACAAGAACACCATCTTGATACTTCAGTGAAAGGATGGTTGTCCCCTGCGTTATCGGCAACACCCCCTTCCCTTCTCCTGCACCGGCAGACAGGGACGCCGGGGAAAAGCGATACCCCTTTCCTTTTAACAGTGTCCAGAAATCACCATCGTTCATCTTGGGGTTTTCCATTATTCCCCCGTTCGCTGGCGATAACGCTCTGATTGTTTGGGATCGACTTTCCGCATTCTTTTTAATAGATTCTCCTTACTTGAATCTGTTTTCGGACGGCCCGGTCCTTTATCCCGCCCCGGCTCCTGCATCGGCCTTTCAAGGGGGTTAACCGGGCGTTCTTTCCGTTCCATTGAGTTTATATTTTTCATAAAATTTGCTCCATCAATTAAAGGAAGATCTGTTTAAAATCTACAGCCCGTTCCACTCGCTCCCGAAGCGAGACAATGTCATCCTGATCGAAGAGACCTCTCAGGTCAAGCTCCTTTTTAAGGACACCATTTTTAAAAACAACTTTTTCCCACTGGATTTGATCGATCTGCGCGTTAAACCGCTCGACACACAGACCTCGGATTGCGGCACGCGTATCTGAAGGCGGCTTCGTCATTGCCTGCCTTATTTCTTCTTCGGTCGTGAGTCTCTCAACCTCGCCTTCTAATTCCAGCCCGATAAAAAGGCCACGGGCCGGATCGAGATTGTGGTATTCCAGATCAATTGCACGCAGACGCGGATCCTCCCAATCGCAGCTTTCCGCTTCCATGAACGTTTCCATCAGCCAAAGTTTGGCAACCCAGTCAATTCGATGAACCAGACGCATCGGATCTGCGTCAAGATCATTGAGAACCTCCTCCCAGGTATTCAAAACCCAGGCGGTATCCCGGTCGTCCTCATCGCCGAAGGCCCGTTTGGCTGCGGATAAATAAAGCCACTGGTGATCGATCGGTGAGATCATGCGGCTACTCTCCAGAAGAATCGGCTTCTTGCAGGAGGTATCCTGAGAAACATGATGGATCGCCTCGACAGGGTCTGACACAATACCGTCCTCTGGCGCCCTCCCCGCTTCAATCAGACGCAGAACCAGCCAAGTGCTTCCAAGCTTCAAACCGCTTGCCACTTCGGAGAGGTTAGCGTCCCCCAGAATTTGATGCAAGCGGCGATAGCGGTCCCGGTCCGCGTGAGGCTCGTCACGGGTATTAATGATCGGACGTCGGACCATTGTGTCAATCGATGTCTCCACCTCAATAAAATCGGCCCTCTGCGATAACTGATAAACCCCGGATCGGAGGCCTTCCGAACCCTCAACGCCGAGCTTTCCCGCCCCCGCAAAGATCTGCCGTGTCACGAGGAAAGAGGTCAGGTACTTGACGATCTCTCCGAAGGGAAGGGATCTGGAGAGAAGGTAGTTATCGTGGCAGCCGTAACTGTGCCCATGCAGGTCAGTGTTGTTCTTATAGACCTGGACCGCGGGCGATCCAATTTCGGCATTCCTGTGGTCGGCACAGGATTGAACAATCCGTTCCCCTGCCTTGTCATGAATAATAAGATCCCGGATTGATCCACACTCAGGCGTTGAATATTCAGGGTGGGTATGGTCATTGTAGTACCGGGCCCCATTCGTGAGGACCAGGTCGCTCTTCATCTCATGAAAAGAAAAAGGCCGCTCCTGATCACTTTCCTCAAAGGCCGCCTCCTCTTCATCCTGGGACAGACGATCGGCACGAAATCCCCGTGCATCCTTCCGAGGATCTTCCTCCCCATAATCCCAACCCGGCCGAAACGGGCGTGACACTCCATCGCCGCTGTCCGGTGTGGCCTCCAGATATGCACGGACCAAGGCCATCGACTCTACGACCGGATCAACCTCGTCCAGGTCTTCGCGCGTAATTCCGTATTCTGTTTCGATTCCAAAGAGTTTAAGCATTTCCCCTGCGACCTGGATAAATCACACTAAGGAACCCCTGATTAAGTCTGGGTTGAATTTTTCAGGAGATAAAATGTTTCGATTCAAGGCGCAAATCACAGAGAATAGCCCGCTATTTTTAAGATTTGCAAGGTGGAAATGGGACATGATTGCCCTGAAAAAACAATTCATGACTTATTCAGAGCTTCCCTAAATTACCTCCCGACCTGCCACATCTCTCTCTTTCCTGCCTTTTAAAGAAAGCCCCACAACATTATCCGGATCAATATCAACCAGCTTCAACCAATCGTCGAGGATGTCGTTAGGGGGGAGAATTTCTCCTTCCGTGAATTCGGCTTCGACCGAGGCGGTGAGATCTTCGATTTCAAGACCCTCCCCTTCTTTTGAAATCGTCCTTCTGATGGCACGTTCCTTCGCCCGCTGCACGATCGACTCAATCAGGGCACCACTGACAAAATCTGATCGATATAACAATTTTCTTCGGCCACTTCTAAGATAAATCTCAAGTATAACATTATCTTTATCCTTCCCGAAAAGGGCATCCGCAGTTACCCGAATCAATGCGACCCGCGCCTTTTCTGCGTTGTTTTTATGTGTCTTTAACAACTCAGGCGAGAGGGGAATCTGATTGCTCAGATAAATCCCTATTGTCTCTTCAGATCCCGCTCTGTCCGGTCGGCTGATTTTGATCTTCCGGTCAATCCGCCCGGGACGCAGGACCGCCGGATCGATCAGGTCAGGCCGATTCGAAGCGAGAATAATGACCATTTCCTTAAGCGATTCAATCCCGTCCATCTCTGCGCAGAACATCGGGACGAGTGAATTGAGAATATTATTCGACCGGCCTCCGCGCCGTGTCCCAAGAATCGACTCTGCCTCATCTATGAAAATAAAGGGGAGGCGGCCCTCATCGCATTTTCTTCGGGCCCGGGAAAAGATCTCACGGACCATCCTTTCCGACTCTCCCAACCACATATTCAGGATTTCCGGGCCTTTGATATGAAAGAAGCAGGCCTCTGCCTTTTCACCGGCGGTTCCGGACCGTTTTTCTGTCAGACTGCGGGCGGCAGCCTTTCCGATCAGGGTCTTGCCGCATCCCGGCGGCCCATAAAGCAGAAATCCTTTCGGTTGTGAAAACCGGTATTTTTTGTAGAGTTCAGGGTAAAGAAACGGGGCTTCTATCCTTTCCCGAACAGCATCGACCGCTTTTTTCTGGCCACCGATCTCGGACCACAGGACAGTTGGAACCTCCTCGAGTTGATGTTCACGCTCTTTGGCCTGATCAACTTTCTCAATCGCAACACGATGCCCCACATCGGTCCGTACTTCATCTCCGATCTTCAGTTCTGAATCGGCCAAAGCACTCGAACGAATCAAGAGCGTCGATTGAATTCCAGTTTCATGACCGATCCGGAGACGGCCATCCTGAAGGAGATCAGTGATCTTGACCACTGCACCACCGGGATCATAGCCAATTGACTTGATCACCACAAAAGCTTCATTTACCAAAACTTGCGACCCAACCAGGAGTTGATCCACTTCAAGTCGGGGATCAATATTGGTGTAATAATCCGCCCCGCCGACAATGATGTGTGCCAGATCAGGGGCCGGAAGCCCCAAGAGGGTTCCGATACGGTTTGCCGGAGCCGTAACTTTTTCCACTACCTGATTGAGTTTCTTGATTTCCCCTTGCACTTGCTGGAGGTTCAGGTTTTCTTCCTCAATCTTTCTCCGCAAGCGGGACAAAGTTCCATAGCGGGGATCTTCCTGGGGTGTAGTTGCGAGGACTTGATCCAGCAGAATGAGCGGTTGCGGCGGCACCGTCGATGAATCGCTGATGGCTCTTCTCCTTTCTAGAAACATAATGGACTTGATTAAATAGTATCATAACATGGGGATGCTTCCTTTTGCTGCATATTTGATCACTCACAGCGGGCGCAATCCTCATTCTATTCGGGCGGGGTTAGTGAGAGAATAGAAAGTAAAGTCGTTTTTCTCCCTGTTCGGAGAACCTTTGCCGCTCTGCGACGGAGTTTTTCAATATCCCTTATGCGACAGGAAAAGCCATGGATGTTTTAAATGCGTCCCATTATATGGTATGATCCAGCCCTTATACTGTCGGCACAACGCCCAACATAATGTGAAGAGGAGAAAGAATGGATCCTGAGTTTAAAGAGGTGGTCGATTTCCATCGGCATCTTTGCCTCGACATCGCCGTTGGATTTCGCGTCGGAAAAGCCTTGATGCGGGAGATGAATGACGAAATAAAAAACATGAAAGAGGTCGTTGCACTCGTTGGAAACGAGACCTGTGCGCTTGATGCCATCCAGGAGGTCACCGGATGCACCTTTGGAAAACGCAACCTCTTGTTGACCCGCCTCGGCAAACCCGTTTACACGCTCCAGAATACAAAAACCGGGAAAGCGGTTCGTCTCTATTGCAGTTATTGGGACACTTTTGATCACACCGAGTTGCGAAAAAAGAAAAAAGAAGCAAAGGGCCCTGAGGCCACTGAGGAGCAAAAGGCCGCCTTTCAAAAGCTCACAGAAGATCAGATAGATGCAATTATGGCCGCGCCTGAGTCCGATCTCTTCTCAATTCGGCATATCACACTACCCGCCCCGACAATTTCAGGAAAATACAAGGCAGAACCGTGTGCATCCTGCGGTGAATATGTCAATGTTGCGTTTCTGGTGGATCATAGGGGGAAACGACTCTGCACAGAATGTTGCGAAACAAAGTAAATTACCCCGCCGCAGAGCGGCAAGGGTTCTCCGCACAAGGGAAATAAAGACTTTACTTTCTATTCTCTCACTAACCCCGCCCGAGAAAGGCGAGGATTGCGCTGGCGATGCGTGTTCAACCGCCCCAACAGGATGGTTCAATCGACTGAACCCAAAAAGCATAGATTGGGATCTGCATGTCTGGAAACAGCTTTGGACAGATTTTTCGTGTGACAAGCTTTGGAGAAAGCCATGGCGTTGCCCTTGGTGCAATTGTGGACGGCTGTCCGGCCGGCCTTTCTTTAACGGAAGCAGACCTGCAAGAAGACCTAGATCGGCGCAGGCCGGGACAGGGCCGTCTGGTAACCCAGCGAAAAGAGTCTGATGTCGTGAAGATCCTCTCTGGAACCTTTGAGGAGAAAACAACCGGCACGCCAATTGCGCTCATCATCCACAATGAAGATACGCGCTCAAAAGATTATGCAAAAATAAAAGATATTTTCAGGCCGGGCCACGCAGACTACACCTATTTCAAAAAATACGGATTCCGGGATTATCGCGGCGGCGGCCGGTCCTCCGCGCGGGAAACTGTCGCACGGGTCGCGGCAGGCGCCATCGCGCGAAAAATATTGTCCCAAGAAGGGATCGAGATTATCGGCTATCTTACCCAGGTCGGACGGACAAAAATCAAAAGTATCGATCTTGCTGAAATTCGCAGGAATACCCTCTTTTGTCCCGACCCCGATGCCGTTTCCGGGATAGAACGGGTCATTCAGGAAGCACAAACCGCAAAGGATTCTATCGGAGCAAAAATTGAGGTCATCGCAAAAGGCGTTCCCGCTGGCCTTGGAGAGCCGGTATTTGACAAACTCGACGCAGGCATTGCGGGAGGGATGATGTCGATTAATGCGGTGAAGGGCGTCGAAATCGGCGCCGGTTTTCAAGTGGTTGAAATGAGAGGGAGCGAAAATTGCGACCCGATTACCCCATCCGGATTTCGCTCAAACAACGCAGGTGGTATTCTGGGCGGTATCTCAAACGGAAGCGATATTGTCGTTCGCATCGCCCTGAAACCCACGTCATCAATTGCAATCGAACAAGACACCATTGATATCCTTGGGCACCCGGCCAGTATATCAACCAGAGGGCGTCATGACCCCTGCGTCGGACTTCGAGCCGTCCCGATCGCCGAGGCGATGTTGGCGCTTGTCCTAACGGATTTCCTGATGAGAAATAAACATTCCCGGATTGAACACACATAGCGAACGGAAGACGCGTCATAGAGTCAAAAAATATCTTTTTATTTTTTCTGATTGATGCTAGAATCTTCAACAGTGTCTGAGAGGTCAAGGCTGTGAGCCATCCACAATGAGGACAAGGACCCATACCTCATCCGGTGGGGTTATCTATAGGGGACAGGAAGAAAGCCTTCAGGTCATCCTCATTTCCCATTATAACCAGAGAGGGAAACTGGTATGGTGTCTTCCTAAGGGTTCTGTTGAAGAAGGTGAAACCCTACAACAAACGGCACTTCGGGAGGTTAGAGAGGAAACCGGTACAGACGGGCGTATCCTGGAGAAAATTGGACAGATACAATACTGGTTTTACTCGAAACAGGAAGATACAAAAATATTCAAAACGGTTCACTTCTACTTGATGGAATACCTCCGTGGAAACGAAAACGACCATGATTCTGAAGTGTACGAAGCCCGCTGGGTTGCCTCTCAGCAGGCCCTGGACATGCTGACGCATGACAGCGAACGCCAAATCATGGAAAAAGCCGCCCGCTATCTAAGTGCAACAACATCCGGTAACAACACCCCTTCAACACAAATTTCCTGAACCCCCGAAAATAATCGACGATCACACTTAAGTGATTGCTCCGCAAGAGACAAAACCCCTTATACCTGCTTGATGGGGTTTGATCTTTTCCCCGATCCCGTTTGACAACATATGGCTTATAAACTACACTATTACTAGTCAATTCACAGCTTTCCTGACCCTCATCAAACCATGATCAAAAATTTAATTACCCATCAAGAAGTCATACTTACGGAAACACACCCCTCCGC
Organism: Nitrospiria bacterium; assembly: GCA_046756865.1. Lineage (GTDB taxonomy): Bacteria > Nitrospirota > Nitrospiria > SBBL01 > JAADHI01 > DUAG01. Next base: position 24,996 of record JBHHXE010000012.1, read on the forward strand.
TGATTATATCCGGGAAATTATCCGGGAGATGAAGTCCAAAAAAGAACTCACTACAGCAATATTGATGATTGAAGAAAGTGAACGCTCTCTCCTTCTCTTTATTCTCCAGGATGACCCATGTTTTTGCTATGCCCTGAGGAATAACGTTTTTTCCCCCCTTTCGATCTCAGAATATCTGGGAGAGGGTGAAAACCATCGGGGAGATATTACCCTATACAAGATCAGCCCTATCTTTTTCAAAACGCTCCTCGTGCTGGCTCAAAAAAAGCCGGATGCCTTTGCAGGAAGCGACCTAATCAACATTGAACACCTTCTTAAACATCTTAACTTGCGTGAGCAAGATGCCGTTTTATCACTCAGGAAAGGAGAGGAGTCATCACTTTTTTATTTTATACGTGGAAAGTTATCAGAGGGACATTTTGAAAATGAAAGTGAGCTCATGGAAGAATCATTACTACATGATCAACTTCTGGTATACACGTATTCTGCAACAAGGGAAGAGCCTGTTACTTTCAGTCTTTATTACGACGTGAAGCTGGCACCGGTTGATGCTATTGGTGATTCATTTTCAGAATCCCCCGAATCGTCGGAAAACCCAGTGGCCCGCAATCCTCTTCTCATCCTTGTTGAAGGAAAAGAACAAGACGAGGACGACAAGCCAGACCAAATGACGGTGGACAAAAAGGTTTTTACGCTGGGCCGTGATCCTGAAAATGACTGGACGATGGATGATCCCGCTGCTTCAAGAAAACATGCCGGGATTGAACGCTGTGAGGATGGTTTTTATATCGAAGACCGGGAAAGCCGAAATGGCACATTTGTCAATCAGGAGAAGATTCAGCGGCATAAACTGTCTCACGGGGACAAGATACAGATTGGCGTCCATTTCTTTATTTATTCAGAAAAAGATGAGGCGAGTATAGAACACGCTTCCTCTCTTGTTGCTGACGATGGTGATATTTCTGCCAGCATCGATGAGGAAATCCAACAGGATTTCCCGGAGACAAAAGAGCCTCCCGTGAATTGGGGACTGGTCATCATTTCAGGAGATATGGCCGGCACTTTTTTTAAGCTTTCCTCCCGATCACTCTCACTCGGTCGTGGAAACACAGATATCTGCGTAAAGGACCCGCAAGTCTCCAGGCACCACGCCAACATCGTATGGACGACCAAAGGCTTTGTTCTTTCTGATTGTAAAAGCGCAAACGGCGTCTCTATTAACGGTGATCCTATCACAACGAAACAACTCGTCCTCCAGGATATCATCAAAGTTGGAGATACCCGGCTCAGGGTCGTCAGCAAGGAATGAAAAACGAATCGTGGAACGATACCATTACCCGCCTTCTGGAAGATCCCGTCCTGTTCGTCAAAGCGTTCTTCTCCAGCCTTTCAACAGCTCCGGCCATCGGATACCTCTTCCTCCTGGCCCTCATTGTCTCGGGTTACAAGCTATCCAGAAAATATCTGGCCATGCGGCGGTCTTTTGCTCCTGATCCGATGGATGAGGCCGTTCAAGCTGAACGTTCACAGGATCCACTACGTGCCGGAGAGCTTTATGAAAATGCGGGCCAGTACGAAAAAGCAATCCGGGCTTATAAAGAGGCTCGCGCCTTTCAACAGATCGGTCGAATCTGCGAACATCTAAGAGAATGGGAAGAGGCCGCCCAGTTTTATAAACTGACGGGTAACATTGAAAAATCGGCAATTATGTATCAAAAAGGCGGAAAATATCTTCAAGCCGCGAAGGCCTACCTCCAGTGCAAGAAAAATA
>JBHHXE010000013.1:0-24599 GCA_046756865.1 Nitrospiria bacterium
TTTGGCCGATAACGCAGTCTTTTCAGGCGAATCGGCGGTTTCTCATTCCGCAATCTCGGAATGAGGGATATACAAGAATGTTGCAAAAAAAAAAGAAAGACCCTGCTCCATCTGCCATGATGGAAACAGGGCCTTTCCAGACTTGGAGCCGTCTCAGGATCTTATTTCACAAAGACAGGCGGTGTGACACTCAGATTTGTTCGTTCAGCTGTTTTGCTCGAATCTTTCAATTTTGCCTCAATGGCTTTGAGCAAATATTTGCCTGTATAGCCGACTTTATATTTCTGAGGATCTGCGGCGATCCACTTCCTTGTCATATCATCGTGCACCTGAAACTTCCGGCTGATTGTGAGTTTGACTTTTGTGATGGTTGGTGCCGGTGGGGCCGGGGCATCCGCAACAACTTTTTCTTCCTTGGTCGTTTTAACGTCTGCAGGCTTGGTTGCTTTATCTGCCGCCTTATCATCAGCCTTGGGTTTAGCGGCAGGCTTGGCCTTCGGTTGCGGGACTTCAAGCTCTATTTTTTTGAGTTTCAGTTTATAAGAGTCTCTAAAGTCCAGTTCTACTACGGGTGGCTTGGCGGAGAATATTTTAAAGTAGCGAAATATTTTAGTCTTGATACTTCCCCTTTTTTTCTTTGCCTTCATCTTACCATGGGGATGAACCGCTAAACCTTTTTCAGTCAAGACAGCAACCGTTGCATCCCAAACGCGGTCGTAGTCTTCTGCGAACATTTTTTCGAGTTTCGGAATGGCCTTGGCTTTTTTGAGGCCTTCTTTTGCATCTTCACAGACCCAGGATGTTTTAATCCAGTGACAGATCTTAAGCGGTTTTTTTTTGGCCTCAGCCTCGATGGCTTGAGTGAAAAGAAGGCTCAATGTCATCAATGGAGCCAAAACCACAATAGCATGTTTTTTCATTTCCCCCTCCAGAAAGAGAACATTTTTTCATATATCTAACTTGTTTTACCTATGCTGTCAAGGAAAATCGCTTTTTCGCCCTTTAGGTGTTCTTAATTTTTGGATTCTCACGCAGAGATGTCTCTCTCCTCATATTTTTGAATATTCGAAGCCATAAGACGAGTTTTTTATTGAGGCTAAATGATGTTTTTTGGCCTTGACAAGGGATGTGTAATAAGATATCTTTCTCTCTATGAAAATGAGACTCAATATCGTAAATGTCGTGGGGAGGGAGTGGCGGTCATTGATCCAGGGAACATCAAACGGGGTTGTATAATCGAAAGGAAGGAGAAGCTGAAATGCTGACATTTGAATATCCCCCAAGGAACGAAGCCGGATACCCGGCATTTTTAAAGCTGACTGAAATGGTGAAAGATCCTGTTGACCTTCTAAAGGTCGCTTCCAAATTGGGGGTTTCTCCCTCAACAATTAGAAAAATTATTGAACGGCGCCCAATTTCCAGGTACATCGAGGTGAAAGTTCATAGCGCATTTCGATCAGATCCTCATCTGACCTCCGTCCCTGAGAAACCTTCCACGATCGACAAAATGATGGAAGCAAATCGGCTTTACCAGGAATCGGGAACATTAAAATCTGTCGGGAAAAAAATTGGACTCAGTCGAGAGCGGGTCAGGCAACTTCTTACCAAAGGATCCGCAATGGGCCTGTTTAAATATCAGCCGGTTAAAAAACTTTTGATTCCAAAGGAAAAGATTCTCAGTGACTATAGGAAGTATTTAAAATTGAATATGGTCGCTAAAGAGAATAATATTTCTCTGCCCTACCTGCAACAGTTGAGAACGACTTACAAAATACATGGGCAAGAGCTTGCCGATGTCCGGGCTGACTCCTGGAGGCAGCAATGTATTGAGACCTATCATTCCATTGCCCATAAGCTGGGTCACTATCCTACGACGACAGAGCTTCAGAGAATGAGTGAGGGAAGATATCTTCAGGCAAAGATACGGAGGTTATGGGGATCTTTCTCGTCTTTTCGAAGAGCACTCATTCTCCAGGGTCCGAAGCATAAAACGGGGTGTGCAGCGGCGGCTCGAGCCGGGAACGCCACGGATAAGATAATGGCCTCAAAAAAGGATGATCAAAAAAAAATATTTCGAAAAGTTGTTTGACTTTCAAGCCGTTAAAGGGTTCATGAAGTCCCTTTTGACGGAATACCCCGGCTTCTATCCCCCCCCCCCCAGAAGCCGGGGTAAATTTTATGCGCTTGCTTATAGTCTTGACAAATGCAGTCGGTATTTAGTATAAGCATGAGTCTTTTTATGATAGTGAGAGTGATTATCACAGTATGATGAGGTCGGTTTGGTCCCGGTAAATACTGGGCCGGTAATCTTGTTAATAAGTTTAATTTCCTTTGAAGGGCTTCCCTTCGTTTTTGTTTGACGGAATGTCCCGGCTCCCCCCCCCGGAAGCCGGGACAATTTTTTGTTTTGGTGATGGTTCTTCAAATCAAGTTTTACAAGGAGGTCGAATGTTATTTCAACTTAAGTCACTTTTTGTTGCCCCGTTGCTCGTTTTCCCTTTAATATCGGCTTCTCTCGTGACTGCCGAGGCTGCAGAAGTGAGAGTTCAATTGAAGGAATTTCATCTTGAGGTCTCTCCTCTGAAGGTTCAGGCGGGTAAGGTTCGTTTTATTGCGGTCAATCGGGGGGAGGACGAACATGAGTTGGTGGTCAGTATCCAAAAAAATGGGAAATATGAAGAAATCGATGAGATAGAGCCCTTTCCCCCGGGTGTTTCCAAGGATCTGATTCTAAATCTTCCGGCCGGAGATTATGAACTTTCCTGCCAGGTTGTTGAAGTAGAAGAAGGGGAGACAGAGGATCACTACAAAAAAGGGATGCATGTTAAATTCAAGGTGAACTAGAATTTTTTTAACCCGCCTCCCAAGTTTAAACCCCGCCCCCGAGGCAGAGTTCCTCTCAATGAAGCGCCTTTGTTAATCTAAAAGAACCTTCCAAGTATTCCGCTTAGCCGAACATACGCAGAAAATGAAAGAGGTTAGCGCTTTACCTGCTTTTCTGAGATAGAAATTCTCCACTGTGGATCTGCATTGTATTTAGGATGATATGCGAGATTCTTCTCTGTCAAGAATGAGAAAGGATGCCAGACTTAGGAAGATGAGCACAGCGGCGAGATAAAACATGATCTGATAACCATACCCTTTCGAAATGATTCCCCAAAAAGGGGCACCGAGGAAGATCCCAATATCAAAAAAGAGGGTAAATATCGTCATCATACTGCCGCGATTTCCATCGTGTCCCCGGTTGATGGTGAGTGTTGATAAAATCGGAAAGATAAATCCATGACCCAGCCCGCAGAACATCCCGCTGATGACAAGGCCGACAGGGCTAGGCCAGGAAGAGATCAGGGCAATTCCCAGGGCCAGGGAAATCAGGGAGGGATAGAGGATTTTTTTCAGCCCGAAACGGTCCGGCCAATGTCCTGCGGTCAAACGGATGATGACAGCGGTCAGGGAGTAGGCGAGAAAAAAATAACTTGCGAATCCGATTTGGGCTGATTTTGCGTAAGGGGTCAGGAAGACAAGGTAAGAGGCCATTCCAAGCGCAAAAGAAACCGTCGTCATCAGAGGAACACGGGTGGAGCGTTGGAGGCCGATCTGAATAAAGCGTCCGATTGACAGGCTGAGGGCATTGTGTCGAGGCTCTCGAATCATCAGATTTATGAGGATGGAGAGCCCCGCAAAGCCGGCGCAGACCTTAAAGAGTAAACTGTAGCCTCCAAGATGAAGGAGCTGTTCTCCCAGTGGGACGCCAAGGGCTCCGGAAAGATGGCCTGAGATGCCGAAGAGCGCGATTCCCTCTGCCCGCCTTGTTGTCGGGGTGATGTCTGCTGCCAGGGTAAAGAAAGTGGCCATCAGAATTCCCCTCCCGAAGCCGTGCAAAAGGCGTATCCCGAAGATCTCAAGCCCGATCCCCTCAACCCGGAGATAAGAGAGATTGGCGATCAGAAAAATGAGGCCCCCGCTGATCAGGCAGATTCGCCGACCGATTCCATCGAGGGCAAGGCCGATACCCGGTCGGATGAGAATGCCGGCAAAAGAGGCCGTTCCCATAAGGATGCCGACCAGGGCAAGGTCTGCTCCGAAATCCTGAAGAAAGACCGGGAGGAAGACATAAGGCCAAAAAGCGAAGCCGAAGAATAAATGAGAGACGAATAAGAGGACGAAGTCCCGCGTTATCAGCACGGGACGTTCCGCAGGAAAAGAACCTTTTCTTTGCAGCATCCCCCATGATAGCAAACTCTCACCAGCTTGTGCACTACCCTCATTCCGCGATTGCGGAATGAGAAACCGCCGATTCGCCTGAAAAGACTGCGTTATCGGCCAAAGGTCTCCTCACCGTACGGGTGAGTACGCCTCCGTCGCCCTTATGGCCTCTGGCCTTGTCTTTTAGTCAACTTATGCGGTTTACCCCAGGATCAATCGCTGATCTTGGCACTATGATTGCCTACCTTTCTTGACGCCTTGTCCCGGGAAGAATAAGATGATCAAATGATTCTGCATATCGACATGGATGCATTTTATGCTTCGATCGAGGAACGGGATCGCCCGGAACTTCGCGGCAATCCCGTCATCGTCGGGGGAAGTCCGGAGGGACGCGGGGTGGTTGCGGCCGCAAACTATGCGGTCCGCGCGTTTGGGGTACATAGTGCGATGCCCGCATCGAAGGCGCGGAGGCTTTGTCCTGAGGCTGTTTTTCTTCCGCCACGGATTGGCTGCTACGCGGAGGTCTCGGAGCAAATACATCTGATTTTCAAAAAATACACGCCACTGGTTGAGCCCCTCTCTTTGGATGAGGCCTTTCTCGACACCACCGGAAGTGAAAAGCTCTTTGGAGATTCTGAATTGATAGGTCAAAGCATCAAGCAGGATATAAAGGATGAGACCCGGCTGTGTGCCTCAGTCGGCATTGCGCCTAATAAATTTGTCGCCAAGGTGGCCAGTGACCTGGGAAAGCCGGACGGCTTTCTTGTGGTCAAGCCGAAGGACGTCCAGGCTTTTCTCGATCCACTTCCTGTCCGCCGTCTCTGGGGAATTGGGAAGGCGGGTGAGCGGGTGCTTACACAACGCGGGGTTCGGACGATCTACCAACTCCGGCAGCTTTCACGCCTGATGCTTCGTGAACTCTTTGGAAGCTGGGGAGATCAGCTCTGGGCCTTTTCGCGAGGACGGGATGACCGGGCCGTGATCCCGGATCATCAGGTAAAATCAATTTCTAATGAAACAACCTTTGAAAAAGACCTTCAGGACTTCGATCTCCTAAAATCTCATCTGGTGGCCTTGACAGAGCAGGTGGCCTGGCGTCTGCGCCGCCAGAATCTTTTCGCGCGCACGGTCGAAATTAAAATACGGTTTTCTGATTTTAAGACCGTCACACGCTCGAAGACCTTGACGAAGGCAAGCCGGACGACTCAGGATTTCTTAAAAGCTGCCGTCGCCCTTTTAAAAGCGAACCTTTTAAAAAGGAAAAGACCTGTCCGCTTGGTGGGCATGGGCCTCAGCCATATGGACGACAGCGAAGGCATACAGGGAGAACTTTTTTTAGATGAGGCCAGGCAAAAACAGCAGCGCATTGATGCCGCAACAGATCTCATCCGGTCTAAATATGGGGCCTCCGCCCTCAAGCGTGGCGGAGGAGGGGTCTCCGCCAAATGAATCTTCAATAATGGCCCTTCAACACAGTAAAGGCGTGGTGCATTTGTGAAAACTTTTTGATATGTCGATGATTAGATGTTCTTTTAATTTATATTATCTAAGGATAAAATGCCTAGATTACTCCTCATCGCCGTTCTTGTCGGACTGATTTTATATATCATAAAAAACGCAATCACTCCTCCAAAACCCGCGAGGCTCCCTCCTGATTTTTTTCGTGTTCCAGGTGAAACACTCAACCTGATTTTTTCCATTGGCATTTCATTTTTTGTGTTGTTGGTCTTGTTGCGTGTGACCTTCGGTCTCATTTTGCTGGGGGTCGTTGGTGCGGTTGTGATGGTCAAACTCAAACAAAGTCAATTATTGGGTCAGGGGATCAAGGTCTCGGAAACGCAATTACCGGAGGTCTACGAGGCCGTCGAAACGGCATCTATCCGCCTGGGAATGGAGCAACCCGATGTTTATGTCATTCAGAGTCAGGAGATCAATGCCTACGCCATGGGCGTAATCGGGAAGAAAACGGTTGTGCTGCATTCGAAAACGATTGAATGTATGAGCGAGGGTGAACTCATCTCGATTTTGGGCCATGAATTTTCACATATACTCTGCGGTCACACAAAATGGATCGCCTTAACCAGTTCTGCAAGGTTTGTCAGAATTCCCCTCGTTTCTATGGTACTTGATTTTATCTTTTTGTTCTGGTCGAGAAAAGCGGAATATACTTGCGATAGAGGGGGACTGATTGCCAGTGCGGATTTAAATGCCTCGATCACGGCACTCATCAAACTCTCAGTTGGCGAACACCTATTTAAGCAGTTAAATCTGAGCGAGTTGCTTTCGCAAAAGGAAGCCCTCGACAGCGATATTTTTTCAAGGCTTTCTGAAAAGATGTCGACACACCCTTATATTGTTAAAAGAATTGTCGAATCAAAACGCTTCCACGATTCAGAACTCTATTCTAATTTCGTTAAATATAGAAACATGCACCCGAATGAAGGCCCGTACAAGGCATAATCATGATACGCGCATCCTAGGCACTTCCCAATAATGATCCCCGGCCCTTCCCTTTTGCTGAGGGCCTTTTGGCGGAACTTCAGTTGGAGCCCAAACTTCCTATCGAAAAGAGGTGAAACAGGGCTCGCAGCGAAATTGCGCCCATTCTTTCCTGGCACAGGACTTACGCCTTGAAGATAAGGCCTTAACAAATCTTTAAGGCCAGGATTTATACTAAAAACAGAGGTTTTAAGGGATTGCGAGGCTGCATTAAATTCCGGATCTCTAAAAGTCGAAAATGCAACACCGGTTTTTATTAAACCTGGATTTGGCTTGATTTTTATTTCCACTTGAACATCCAAAAAAGGCTGAAGTATAATCGCTATATTATGATGGTGATGGTCTAGTGGAGGGTGAAGAAAGGTGATTAATGAAGAGGCGTTCGTCGAATACATCCGGAAGATGATGCCGGATGCCGACATAACCCTTGTTGATAAGACGGGGATGATGGACCATTTTAAGGTCAGGGTTGTTTCTGAGGCCTTTGCAGAGAAGAATTTATTGGATCGTCACAGGCTGGTTCAAAAATCATTGGATGAGCCAATGAAGGACGGACGGATTCATGCCCTGGAGATCAAGGCGCATACGCCTGAAGAGTTTGCCGCCCTCTAATTTTACGAGCTTGTTGAAACCGTAACGAGAAGAAGGAGTAAGAATGGAAAATCAGATTGAAGAAGAGATCAAAAAAGAAATCAAGGAAAACAAAATCCTGATCTACGGAAAGGGCAGCAAGATGATGCCGATGTGCGGATTTACAAAAGAGACGATTGATTTCTTTGATCGGTATGGCTACCCCTTTGAGCTGATCGATGTTTTAAGAAATATGGAAAAGAGGGAAACCCTCTCGAAGATGACCAATTGGCCGACACTTCCCAAGGTTTTCATTGATGGCGAATTTTATGGAGATACCGACATCCTTGATGAAATGGCCATAAAGGGAGAGATAGAACCGCTCCTCAAGAAGGCCTTTGCCCCGGCAGAATAGACCTCCTTCCGAACGACCTTTCCCCGATTCAAGCGATTTCGTTTTCTGCTATCCCGTTTCCCGGCGGTCTCGCGACTTTCGTCTGAGCTTCAGGCGAATCGGGACACCGTTGAAAGGGAAGGACTTGCGGAGTTGGTTCTCGATGTAACGGAGGTAGTGATCCGGAAGCCCTGAGGGAGCATTTGCGAAGAGGACAAAGGTTGGGGGCCGGATCGCGGCCTGGGTGATGTAGTTGAGGTGGATTGTTCTTCCCTTGTGGAGGGGCGGAGGGTGGCTTTCGGTGACCCGTTTGAAAAAGCGGTTGAGATCCCCTGTCGTGACCCGGTGTGTGTACCCTTTGTAAACCTTTTCAATTTTTTGAAAAATGTTTTGAAGGCCTGTTTCCTTCAGCGCGGAAATATATTCTTTTTGGAGGTCGTGCATAAAAGGAAACCGGAATTCCTCCTGATGGCTGATTCGCGCTTTCCCGTCATGTTTGAAGAGGTCGGATTTATTAATCAGTAGGATTAACCCCCTTCCGGCCTCAAGAATCAAACCCGCGATTTTTGTGTCCTGCTCCGTGATCCCTTCTACCCCGTCAATGAGTAGCAGCGCAATGTCGCAGCGCTCCAGTGCGCTGCTTGTTCTGGAGAGGCTGAATCGTTCTGCACCGTGACGGATTTTCCCGCGTCTTCGAATACCTGCGGTGTCGATAAACAGATATTTTTTCTTACGAAAGGTGACCCAGGTATCGATGGTATCCCGTGTGGTTCCGGGGATGTCGCTGGTGACCAGCCGGTCTTCTTTGAGCAGGGCATTGACCAGGGTTGATTTCCCAACATTCGGGCGGCCCAGAACAACGATCCGGGGACCTTCTTCGACTGGAGTTGTTTCCTGTGGCGACATATGCGGGTAGAGGGCGTCGAGAAGATCGCTCAGTCCCTCATTGTGTTCTGCCGAAACCGGATAGAATGTGCTGACGCCCAGCTTGTAAAACTCGCCCAGGCTGTCCTTGCCCTTCCCCTCGATTTTGTTGATGACATAGGTAATGGGTTTGCCGCTCTTCCGGAGGAGTTTATGCAGCGCCGCATCGACCGGGGTGATTCCCTCCCGGACATCCATGATAAACAGGACGATGTCTGATTGTACAATGGCGGCCTTTGATTGTTCGCTGACCCGTTCCGGGAGTGTTTCCCTGGAATCAGGGAGAAGGCCGCCGGTGTCGATGAGCGTGTATTGACGGTCGCGGTAGTGGCACAGTGCCTCGTTCCGGTCGCGTGTGATTCCTGGAAGGTCTTGAACGATGGCCTTTCGTTTCCCGACCAGCTTATTAAAAAGGGTCGATTTCCCAACATTGGGTCGGCCCACAATGGATATGATCGGGTGATCTAATTGCCCCACGGGCTTTGCTTCTCCTCTGCGGCCTTGTTTTTTGCCACAATGTCCCGCCATTTTTCAGGGAAGGATTCGTCTTCGAGTTTGACTCTGAAATTACGGGTTGCGATGAAGGTCATTCCCTCGTAGAGATTAATCTTGAATTTTCCCCGGCCATAGGTTTCAGCGAGATATTCCATCAGCTGTTCTTTCAGGAGAATATCGTCCAGTTCTGCCGTGGTCCTCTCTTCCAACTCGTTAAAGACAACGATCATCCCGACCTTCTCTTCAACCAGAATTTTGATTGAAGCCTCCGGATAGATCTCCTTGTATTTTTCCTTCATTGCATCCAACTCTGGTGCGCCCGAAGATGCGCTGCGCCGAATTTTCCGAACATATTCCTTAAACATAAACCAAAGCCAACTTTTAAACCGATTTTCTTCCTCCAAGCCTATGCCTCCATCTCGATGCTTATGTTGTGAGTCGTTTATAGATGTACGGCAGCTTGGCCGGAAGTTTTTCAACGTGGTCGATGACCATGTAGGCCACGTCGCCATACATTCCTTTCAAATATTCATCGCCGTCCCGGTCCACCGTAATGCAGTAGGGGTGAATTCCCTGCCGTTTTGCCTCGCGAAGGGCCATTTTTGTGTCGGCCATGGCGTAGGAGCCGCGGTAGTCATCGTCGAGCGGTTTCCCGTCGCTGATCAGAACCAGTATTTTAATCTTCACCGGCTGTGCCGCCAGTTTAACGACCGCGTGCCGGATGGCTGCGCCGTCTCGGTTTTGTATGGCGGGTTGTATCCCGCCGATCCGGCAGTCGATGTCGAAATTGTAGCTTTCTTCAAAGTCTTTCAGGATGTTGAAATCGACGGTATCCTTCCCCTGCCCGGAAAAACCGTAGAGGGCGAAGCGGTCCCCGACGGCGTCGATTGCCCGGGAAAGGAGAACGAGGGCTTCTTTCTCGATTTGAAGGATGCTTTTATTGATTTCAGGGAGTTGCTGCTGTGTGGATCCGCTCATATCAATGAGAAACGCGACTGCGACGCTCCGTTCCTTTTTATGACGGGTGACATAGATCCGACCCGAAGGGGATCGGCCCGATTTGGCCTCAATACGGTTTTCCATGAGGGCTTCAAGATCGAGAGCGTCTCCCTCCCGTTCTCCCTTTATCCGCTGAAGCCCTTCCGGCCTGAGATAGAGAAAGGCACTCCGAACCGAGTGGAGCATTCCGCTGTATTCGGACAGGACGGCATCGACCATTGCGGAATCCGCCGGAGACACCTGACTTTCAATGACGCGGCACCAGCCTGGCCGGTAGTCCTCCGCCTCGCAATTCCATTCATCATAAATAAAGGTCTTTTTCTTTTGGTCTCTGTCTTTTTCGGGTGAATTGATCCCTAGCCGATCGGCGATTCGATCAAGGTCTTCTTCCGCCTCCCCCTGCCGGAGCGATTCGATGCTCATCTCTCCTTCAGCAACGGAGGTCGAGAGGGCGGATTCTGCCGACTCGGAAGAGACATCAACGCCGGCTTCTTTTAATTTTTCAAGAAGGTCGTCCGTATATTTCTTTAGAATCTTTTGTGTTGCCTCGACCCGTTTCGGTTCAATTGATCCGCGTGTGGAAGGGCGGGTCTCTCCGCTTTCCTCGCCCTCTCCCTTGGCGCGTCGTCCCTCTTCCTCAAAGGTTTCCATCGGTCCGGTCGGTATTTCCTGGACCTCATCTCCCTCTTCCAGATAGTCGAAGACGGTGGTGGTTGCTTTCATCGACGTTGCCACGGTCGCCTCCGGTGTTTGCACCGCACCGAGAATGCGGCAGGCCTCAAAGAGGATTTTTTGAAGGGGGGCGGGGATCGGTTCCTTGGTTTTTCCGGCAAGGGAGATCTGAAGAAGCAACTCCAGAACCACGCCCCGCGGGGTCAGGCCCATCAAAGACGGTCGCATCTCAAGATCGGCCTCACGCATGCGGATAATGGCCCGTTTCAGGCCGGGATATTCCTGTTTCAGCCGGAATTCAATACGGCTCCCTTCGGAAATTTCAAAGAGTTTTTTGACCAGCACAGGTTCAGGAAAGAGAGCAAAGAATGAGCTGAGGCTGGAGAATCCCCCCCGACGTTGATACTTGTCCTGAAGAGACGCAATTAGCTCGGCCGTTTCGTTTATTTGAGGAAAGAAGGTTCCATATTCGAGATAGCCGGCCTGGTAGGCCGTGGCCACCTTGTACCACTCAAAGTTCAGGGCATCTGTTGGAAAGCGGCCGACATGAGCCGGAAGGTAGATCGTTTTCCCGTCGGTTGTTGGGAGGTCTATTTCTCTTTTGTCCTCATCCTCTCCAAGGCTTGTTGTTGGCGCGATTGAAACACGTTGTCCTGAAAGGGCTTCGGCGTATATTTTGAGTGTCCTTGAAATATGAGACAGGGAGATCCCTCCCCTCAATTGATCGATGGCAACCTGGGCCGATTTTGATTTGAGCGAGAAAAATCCCTGGGCGGCAGCCGGATTTTTTTTAATGAGGGCGATGCCGGTATCGACCCACAAGGAAAACTTGCTTGAAACTTCACCCATCTCCTTAAGGATCTTCGGGCCGCTTAAAAAGAGCGTCGCCGCAAGCTGACCGTCAAAACGGGCAATCTCAGTCGCCTTCTCAAGCAGGGTTGTTTCCAGGTGGTGGGCCTTGAAGGCAGGAAGTACTTCCAGAGCGTCGTTAAAGAGCTGTGATGCCAGTGTCAGAGACTGCTCTGCCACCTCGCTACACAGTTCGATCAGTTGGGCCTGTTCAGGCAAGGTTGAAATTTTTGAGAAAATCTCCGGGCTGTTTCTCATAAAAAGGAGTGTTTGAAGGAGCTTCCCTTCCGCGAGTTTCAGGCCGACCGCGATCCACTTCGGGACTAATGTCATCGGGAGATGCTGTAGAAGCGCGGGCGTAATACGAAAATACTCAACCGCAAGCGTGTAGTCGGTCTCGCCCAGGGTCAGGCCCTGCCTGGCCCATTCAGAGAAGGCCATATCGTTCATGTCGGCATGGCCCAGAAGAGGCGGGGCCTGACGGTAGAATTCGACGGCAAGGTTATAGTCTTCCTGGGCCAGGATGTTCCCCTGCCGGATAAAGCGTTCGCGCAAGGCGCGGGAGGGAATCTGTGAAAAGACACGGGTTCCTTCCTTAAAAAACTTAATGCCCGCTCCGGCTGATTTTTTTGCGATCGGGATGCCCATCGCGACCCATCCACCCAATTCATCGGGAGAGAGCAACTTCAGGATTTCAGGAAGGGTGCGGAAATATTCCGCCGCGGCCTTTATCGAAAAGTCCGAAAGGATCAGCCCGACCTGAAAGGCCGCGGAGAGGGGATCATCCGGAATGGCTTCAAGGGGATTTATAATTGCTTCGATCTCATCCGAATCGAGGGTCGATTCGAGGAGCTTACGGATGGCCTGACATGGGGAGGCGGTGTTCATTCAAAGAAACTCTGTACAATTTCGACCAGACTTCGCCGCATATCCTGATCATCGGTCATGGTGTCGGCGATGGCCGCTTCGCAGGCAAGATGCGCTGGAATTCCGCGTTGTATCAACTGACCGGCATAGATCAGGAGGCGGGTACTGACTCCTTCTTCAAGGCCGTGATCCCGAAGGTTTCGGACCTTTTGTCCGATGGAGACCAGTTTTCCGGCAATTTCAGGCGAGACGCCGGACTCATGTGAAACGATTTCTGTCTCAAGCGATCGGGTGGGATATTGAAACTCCAGGGCGATGAAACGTTGACGCGTGCTCTGTTTGAGGTTTTTTAGGACGCTTTGGTAACCGGGGTTATAGGAGATGACAATCATAAAATCGTCAGAGGCCGAGAGGATTTCTCCCTTCTTTTCAATCGGAAGGATGCGCCGGTCATCCGTGAGGGGGTGAATCACAACCGTTGTGTCTTTCCGTGCTTCGACAATCTCATCCAGATAGCAGATAGCCCCATGTTTGACGGCAAGCGCGAGCGGGCCGTCACTCCAGACTGTTTCATCGCCTTGAAGGAGATAGCGGCCAACCAAGTCGGATGCAGTCAGATCTTCATGACACGCTACGGTAATGAGGGGGCGTTTAAGATGATAGGCCATGTGGGAGACAAAGCGGCTCTTCCCGCATCCGGTCGGTCCCTTCAAAAGAACCGGTCGTTTTGAATCATAGGCCGCCTTAAAGAGGCGAACCTCATCACCAATGGGCTGATAATAAGGCTCCTTTTCCAAAAAAAAGGGCGCCATCTTTGCTTGCTGCTCCATCCATCCCCCTTTCAATCTGATAAACCATAGCTAACCAGACGGCATTATAACCTGCCGGACTGGATAAAAACAATGTCGCTCTTCGGATTCAAAATCCCAGTAATCATATGGGGGATCTCAAATATTTTGACTCCTTTGACTCTTTATTGTAGAGTAGCGGTCACTGAAGGAGGCACATTAATGGAAGATTTTGAGAAGATTTATGAAAAGGCCACGGATGCCTTTGAGCAAGGAAAGATCATTGAAGCGGAGCGGCTCTACCTTCTTCTCCTGGAGGGACATTCAAAGGGCTATGCCGATATCTATAACAAACTGGGCATCATTGCCTGTCAGAAAGAAAATTCAAAAAGTGCGGTTGATTATTTTAAAAAGGCCCTTGAGATTAACCCGCGCTACACGGAGGCATCCTTAAACCTGGCGATCAGCTTGAATGACCTCGGTGAGTACGATGCCGCCGGAAAGATTTTTTCTACCGCGGCACAGGTTGTCCGGGCCGAAAGTGAGTCCGTTGACCCTTATCTTTATGGGAAACTTGCCAATGAGCATGCGAAGCTGGGCGATCTCTATTCTGAAATCGGCTTGCAGGACGAGGCCGTAGCCCAATACCAGAAGGCCCTCTCGATGCGCCCTAACTTTGCCGATGTGCTGACCAAGCTTGGAATTGCCCTCCGCGATAAAGGCCTGTTTGAGGAGGCTATCGAAAATTTTAACAAGGCGAAGGAAATCAATTCGGAGTATACTTCCTCAATGGTTCACCTCGGCATTACCTATTATATGAAGGGTTTTATTGATCTTGCCCTGAAGGAATGGGAAGCGGTGCAGAAAATCAACCCGGGCTTAAAGGAGGTCCAGGCCTATCTTTCCCTTGCCAAGAAAGATATCGTTGATGGTGGGAAATAGGCCTTTCCCTGACTTTCGAATATTTTGAGGGTGCACCAGGGCAGAATCAGGCTCTGGTCTTCGGGTCAAAGTCTTTCAAAGAAAGATTTGACCTCTTCCATGGAGGATGTTCGTGGTGCCGGGGGGAGGTTGGACAGAAAATATTCCCCGTATTGTTTTTTCGTAATACGATGATCGAGGACTGTGATCAGTCCCCGGTCATCCTTCCTCCGAATTAAACGACCGATCCCCTGCCGAAGAGACAGAACCGCAGACGGAACCTGAAATGTCATGAAGGGGTTCTTCCCCTGACGGGCCAGGGATTCAATTCGGGCCGTGATGAGCGGGTCTGCCGGGGAAGAAAAGGGGAGCTTGTCGATGATTACGCAGGAAAGTGTTTCGCCATCAACATCCACCCCCTGCCAGAACGTGCTGGTCCCAAAGAGAATGGACGGAACATCTTCCCGAAAGGCCTCAATTAGGTACTGCTTTGGCTGGTCCCCCTGTTTCAGGCAGGGATAGGGAAGGCGAAGTGCGATATTCTGGTAGACAGCCTCCAGATTTTTCCAACTGGTGAAAAGAAGGAAGGCCCTTCCTTGACTTGCCTGCAGGATCTTCATGATTTCATCCGAAATGGCATCCGTAAACGCGGGATAGGATGGATTGGGAAGATGTGCCGGGAGGTAGAGAAGCGCCTGCTTTTCATAATCAAAGGGGGTGGTCAGTCGGACCTCTTCCGCATCCCTGATCCCGATTTGTTTTTTGATGAACTCGAAATGGTTCATCGTAGAGATCGTGGCCGAGGTCAGGATGATCGGGATCTCCTTTTCAAAGAGCCGGTCCTGTAATATCTCTGAGACATCCAGGGGAGAGGCATGAAGGAAGACGCCTCGCTTACGTTGCTGCGCCCAATAGACGAGATTTTTTGCTTCCCCTGATTTTTCCATCTCTGGCGTTGAGTCTCCCCCTCCGGCAGTTGTGAAAACATGAAGATCGCCGCAAAGCGATTCAATCCTTTCAAGAAGATGGGCGATCCCTTCACTTTTGGCGGGGAGGCTGTTGATGCTTCGGTTTAAGAGCGCAAAGGATTGATGTAATTTATTCCCGGAGGAGAGGGCCTCTTCAGAAAAATCCTGAAGCCTCAGTCGGTATCGCTCCGCCTCTTTTCTGAAATGATTGAAAAAATGATTTGCGTCGGACAAAATTCTAAGGACTTGTTCAATGCAGAGCTGGTGGTCTCCCTTAAACAGTCTAAATTCCCGCTGGGCGTCGCGGGCAAAATCTTCAATCCGGTGGCTGCTGATCGCGGTCCCGAAGTATTGGGTCGCCGTCTCTTCCAGCAGGTGAGCTTCATCAAAAATAACAGCGTCATAATGCGGCAGGATTTGTCCATAGCCAATATCTTTTAGGGCGAGATCTGCGAAGAAGAGATGATGGTTGACGATGACGATGTCCGCCGCAGCTGCGCCTTGTTTCATCCGGGTCAGATAACACCGGTCGTAGGCGGGACATTGTCCACCAAGGCAGGCCTCCCCTTTGACCGAAACGGCCTGCCATATTGCGGCATTGTCCTGGAGAGCTGAAATTTCGGTCCGGTCTCCCGTTTCAGTTCTTGTCGCCCAAGCTCGGACCATCTCAAAATCATTTTCCGCCTCAATCCCTTCAAAGGACGGCTGCCTTATGGATTCTTCAAATCGATGAAGGCAGAGGTAGTTCGATTTTCCCTTCATCATGCTGTAAGTGAAGCGGGAGGAAAGATGTTTGGCGAGAAAGGGTAGATCTTTGAGATAGATCTGGTCCTGAAGCGTTTTGGTCCCGGTGGAAATGACAACCTTTTTCCCGCTGAGAATGGCTGGGATCAGGTAGGCCCAGGTTTTCCCGGTTCCTGTTGCGGCCTCGACCAGTAGAGTGGAGTGCTGATCAAGCGCATCGCTGACCGACACAGCCATCTCCATCTGGGATTCACGGTATTCAAAGCCTTTGATGACGGAAGAGAGCCCGCCCCGGGGACTGAAGAGATCCCGGCAGTCGTCGGATGTTCCGCTGAAATTCATTGATGATCAGATGTAACGAAAGGTTTAAACTTCTCGGAACGTTTGATTTGTCTGGAGATGCTTACGGCCTCAGCGCGGTCCGCATAGTGTCCGACGCGGACGCGATACCATCGTCCTCTTTGGGGAATCTGCTGTGAGACGACGTAGGCCTCATACCCTTTTTTTCTTAATTTTTCAGCCAGCACTTCTGCGTTGTTCTTTGTCGGGAAAGAGGCGACTTGAACAGCATATCGGTTTTCAGAAGGTTTCAGGGTGGCAGAGGGTATTGTTGTCTGCTTTGTTTTAGGCAGTTTCGTCTTTGTTGTTGTTTTCTGAACCTTTTCAGGTTTCTTCATGATCTTTAGGGGCGCACTTTTCTTTTTCCCCTCCTTGAGGGTCTTTAAAAAGGTGAGTTCTTTCTTGGGAAGAGGCCCGATTGGTTTTTTCTTTGCCTCTGTCTGAGGTGGTGAGGCTTCTTTCTCGGAATCAATACGCATCTCTCCCGGCGTGACTTCCGAGCGGAAAGCTCCAGGATCCTGTAGTTCACTGGAGTCGCTTGCCACAGGGGAAACGCTTTCAGTAGGTTTTTTCTCGAAGAGAAAAAAGAGGACGAGGAAGACCAGAACCCCCATGACCGCAATCAGCAGAATCGGGAGTTCCTTTTTCGGGGGCGGTTTTTGCCCCATGTCTTTTAAAATTCTCAAATCGCGCATTTTCCCTCCACTAAATAACAAACATGGCATCGCCATAGCTGTAAAATCGGTACCGGTGTGCGACCGCTTCCCGGTATACCAAGCGAATTGTCTCTTGGCCGGCAAAAGCGGAGAGCAGGACCAGCAAGCTTGATTTTGGAAGATGGAAGTTTGTAATCAGGGCGTCCGTCCCATTAAAGCGATATCCAGGTGTAATAAAGAGGTCTGTCTCGCCTTCTCCGGCCTGAATGTTCCCGTCAGGTCCTGTGACTGTCTCCAGGACACGTGTCGCGGTGGTTCCGACGGCGATTACCCGTCCTCCCTTTTCCCGTGCGGCCTTGATCTGTCCAGCTGTTTCTTCTGAAATCTGATACCATTCCCGGTGCATCACATGGTCCTGAATTTTTCCAGAGCGGATCGGCTGAAAGGTGTCGAGACCGATATGGAGCGTGACTGTTGCTGTCCCCACTCCTTTCTTGCGGATGGACTCGAGCAGGGGATCCGTAAAGTGAAGTCCCGCGGTCGGCGCCGCAGCGGAGCCCCAGGATTTGGCATAGACTGTCTGATATCTCAGCCGGTCATCTCTTTTCGTAGAAGGCTTAAGCGATTCTGAAAGATGGTTTCCGCTTGTTCTCCTCCGCTTGAGGATATAAGGCGGCAGCGGAATTTCTCCCCATTTTTCCAGAAAAGTATAGACGTCAGCATATTGACACGCGGAGAGGTGGATGACCACCTCATGACGGCCTCGGCCCAAGTTCTTTAAAAATCGGCCCAGGATTTTTCCTTTATAGTAGAGTTCTGTCGTCTCGCGCCCCTTCCCTTTGGTTAGGACCTCCCAGCATTGACTCAGGACGCCTTTCTTTTGTTCGACCTGGTGCGGAAGCGGTCTCAAAAACAGGAGTTCCAATCGTCCACCAGATCTCTTCTCAGCAGCGAGACGTGCAGGAAATACACGTGTATCATTTAAGATCAGCAGGTCGCGGGGTTCAAGATATTCCGGCAGCGAACCAAAGCGACGATGTTCAATCTGTGCGCTCTTTCGGTGATAGATCAGAAGCCGACTCTGGTCCCGTTCTGCCGAGGGGGAATCTGCGATGAGGTCCGGATCGAGGGAGTAGTCATAGTCATTCGTATCCTGATCGTTTTCTAGTGAAATGATGGCAGGGCCTCATAAGCCTGGAGCGTTACACCAGGATAGTAGTATAGTAAAATTTTCTCAAAATTGAAGCCTTTTTCAGCGAGAACCTTCGTCCCCCATTGGCAGAGACCGACGCCGTGCCCAAAGCCCATCCCTTGAAACTCAATGTCTTTTCCAAAAGAATCGATCCTGAAATTTGTACTGGGCAATATGCTGTATCCAAGTGCCTGACGGAGATCTTCGGCCTTCAGGATAATTTCCCCCGCATTGTACAAAATTCGGACGGTCAGGAGTCGTCCCGCCCGGCTGAATTTAAGGGGGGTCAGTGTTGCGACGGCGCGGACAGGAAAGCCCTTGTCGCGAAGCGCGCTCTCCAGGTCAGATAAGGTAATCGTTTTCTTCCATTGGTGATAGGGCGACTCCCTGTCGAGCGGACAGCTGACCCCTTTAAGATAAGGGAGGTCGATATCCCATCTTTCGGCGGCATCTTCCGTGGGACCTGCTGAGGTCGAGTGAAAGAAAGTCAGTGCCGGTGCCCCCTCATAGCTCAGGATCATTCCTTTTGTCATGTCTACAGCGGCGGAAGTCCGGCGGTTTTCGAGCGAAGCGCCTTTATAGGCCTGGGCCAGGATGGATCCGACAAGATCAAAATCATTTTCACGATTTTCCCCTTTTTTATATAGGGCATATGTTCGAGAGATAACGGCCTGAACCTTGAGGGCTTCCATCTTCCATGTTGAGGGCATCTCGGCGGGAACCACGCCCTTGAGGTACTGCTCGAGTTCAACCTCGTTCAGAACGAGAAGGCCTTCCTCTTTTCTGATAATCCGAAATGTCCCCCCGTAGGCGTTTCCATTGACGGTGACCCTTCCTCCGCGTCGCGGGATGAAAAGCAGTTCTTTTTCTCGGCTGTCCACCCGGTCAATGGCAATTCCCTGTCTTGACAATGAAATACGGGCGGATCGCTTCAAAGGTCCGATCCGCTTCCCCGAAGAGGACATGATCGAAAATCCCTTGCGCGATGTAAATGTAAGCTGTTTGACCTGGCTCATCAATGAAACGCGGAGCGTTTCTTCTGCCTGGAGGGAGAGCGGGGAAAAAAGAAGCGTCAGCGCAATAATAAAAGAGGACAGGATCATTTTCTTATAAACCAGAAAAAGAGAGAAAGGATGAGGCTGATCAGCAGACATGTCACCCATGGAAAATAGAAGGTAAAATTTTTTCGCTGAATCAGGAGGTCTCCCGGAAGTTTGCCGATGCCGGGAATCTTTCCAAGAAGGATCACGAGCCCCCCGATGACGATAAGCAGAAGGCCGAAGGTGATGAGAGCCCGACCGATATCGAACATGGTTTATGATCCGATCTCCAGCATCCGATCAATTGCCTGCCTGGCCCGATTTGCAATAGAAGGTTCCACGGTGATCGGGAATTGCAGCGATTCAAGAGACCAGAGAAGTTTTTCCAGGTTGTTGACCTTCATATGCGCGCAGTCGCACCAGGTGCAGGCGGGAATAAATTCTTTATCAGGATTCTCTTTTTTCAGGCGATGGAGAATGCCGACTTCCGTCGCAACGATCACTTCCTGTTTCTTTGTTTTTGTTGATTCAGTGCAAATCCCGCTGGTGGAAAGAACCTTATCTGCCATCGCGCTGACTGCCGGTGTGCACTCCGGATGGGCCATGACGAGAGCCTCCGGATGGGAGGTTTTTGCAACATCGAGATCGGAAGTCATGATTCTAAAATGAGTCGGACAATAGCCGTTGAAGAGAATCAACTCCCGACCGGTCTTCCGTGTGACATAATCACCGAGATATTGGTCGGGAATAAAAATGACTTCACGATCTTTCGGAATGGACTGAACCACATTGGCGGCATTGGATGAAGTGCAGCAGATATCCGATTCTGCCTTGACCGCGGCGCTGGAGTTGACATAGCAAACCACGACTGCATCCGGGTGGGCCGCCTTGAGTGTCCGCACTTCCTCGGCCGTAATCATTTCTGACATGCCGCATCCCGCTGCAAGGTCCGGCAGGAGGACAGTCTGATCAGGGCAGAGAATCGCAGCGGTCTCAGCCATAAAATGGACACCGCAAAAGACAATCACCTCGGCGTCGGTCAGGGCCGCCTTTCGGGAGAGTTCAAGCGAGTCGCCCAGAAAATCGGCGACATCCTGAATCTCTCCAAGCTGATAATTATGCGCGAGGATGATCGCACACCGTTCTTTCTTCAGCTCTTGAATACGAGCAACAAGCCTGTCCTGTGTCGAGATTTTGATCATGATCAGATTCTCAAAAAAATATGAAGAGAAGTCTATCACAGCAAAATGGTCCAATCAAGCGATGGTGCCCGATGGGAGGCCTTAGTCTTTGACTACCGAAAGACTGTTTCCCGAAGGATCAAGACCATCGATGGTTGCGCCCAGCCGATCCATTTTCCGGATGTAGTTGATGACCTCGGGGGTGATGATTTCTCCGGGGACGAGGAGAGGAATGCCGGGCGGGTAGACGGTGACGATCTCATTGCACACAGCGCCGCAGGCCTTTTCAAGAGGAACAGGTTCATGTGCCTTGAAATAGGCCTCCCGGGGGGTAATCCCGGTCGGATTCCCGAAGGGGGGTAGGCCGATCTCAGCCGATAAAATTTCCGGCAGTCTTGTTCTGAAGTGTTTCTTAGATATATCCCGGAGGGCCTCCACCAAACGATTCAGATCGTCCTGCCGATCACCGATGCTGACAATGACAAGGATATTTGAAGGGTCGGCCATTTCCACCTGGATATGATAGTCGTTATTCAATATGCGGGAGACCCGGTAGCCGGAGAGTCCGAGATCCCTTACGGAGATGGTCAGTTTTGTGACGTCGAAATTTCTCTTTTCTCCAGGGTTTCGAAGGGTATCATGGCCGAAACAAAAGAGTCTCGGAATCCGGTTGATTCTGCTCCGTGCTTCTTCAGCAAGCTGAATGGTTTTTTCAAGAAGTTTTTCCCCTTCCGTTGCCATTTGCATCCGCGCAAGGTCTAGCGAGGCCATCAGGATATAGGAGGGACTGGTACTCTGGATGAATCGGATTGCCGTGGCCAAAGCGGCCATATCAATTCGCTTTCCCCGGGCGTGGAGCATGGAGGCCTGCGTCATACCGCCAATAATCTTGTGGGTGCTTTGTACGGACAGGTCGGCTCCTGCATCCATCGCCGAGATCGGGAGTCCGGGGTGAAAGCTTAGGTGGGGGCCGTGTGCTTCATCCACCAGGACCATGAGTCCTTTTTTATGGGCGTAGGGGATGATCTCTTCCAGGTCGGCTGCGATGCCGTAATAGTTAGGACTGGTCAGGATGAGGGCCTTCGCCTGGGGGTTTGCGTCAACGGCGGCGCGGGTATCTTCAGCAGTGACATTCAGAGTTAACTTCAGGTCTTTGTCTATCGCAGGGCTGAAAAAAACCGGGTTGGCACCGGAAAAGATCAGGCCCGCCAGAACCGACTTGTGGGCATTCCGGGCGATGAGGACTTGATCCTTTGGTTGGCAGCTTGCCAGCATCATGGCATGATTCCCGCCGGAAGTTCCATTCAGGAGAAAAAAGGAGCGCTCAGCACCATAAGCACGGGCCGCCAGTTTTTGTGATTCCTTGATGACCCCCTTGGGTTGCTGGAGCGAATCGACCTCATCCAAGGTGGTTAAGTCGATGGAAAAGATCTTCGGGCCGACAAATTTCCGAAAACGGGTTGAGATCCCCTTCCCGCTCTTATGTCCGGGGGTATGAAAAGAGACTTTCCGGCTCTCGGCCAAGGTGACCATGGCATCGAAAAGGGGAGTCCTGAACTGTTCCTGGTCTATCATAAACGGATCTGACATAAAAGGTGCTGGTATCCCCCAGGATCAGCGATTGATCTTGGGGTAAAGCGCATAAGTTGTCTAAAAGACAAGGCCAGAGGCCATAAGGGCGACGGAGGCGTACTCACCCGTACGGTGAGGAGACCTTTAGCCGATAACGGAGTCTTTTCAGGCGAATCGGCGGTTCCTCATTCCGCAATCGCGGAATGAGGGTATAACGGAAGCCGGGGCCTGGATCAGCTATAGGTGTACAAGGGCTGATTGTCTTCGATGATCCTTTTCTGTTTTTCCAGGTTAAGCCGGACCTGCTTTTGGAGCATAAATTGTCCCAGGTGGGTTTCTCCATCATAGGAGCACAATTCACCATCAATTCTCCGGGCAATCCTCCGGTCGATTTCCTCCATCTCGAAAGACTGAGGATCGAAGTGTTTCGACGCGAGTGCAAAGCCCCAGGGAAGGCCGAAAGAGGGGATGGTGGCCTGATAGGGAGAAACAAGCGGAAAGACGGATTTGAGTGTCTGGTAAACAGCCGAAAAGCAGAGGAGGTCCGAGGTGGAGGTGGTCCCGGCCTGTAGCGAAATGAGTCCATTGTCGCTGAGTCTTTCCATGACCAAGCGATAAAATTCTTTGGTATAGAGGAGATACGCGGGACCTTCCTCTACCGGTTCACAGATATCGATGATGATGATGTCATAGCGTTCATCGGTCTCCTCAAGATATTTCCGTGCGTCAAGAAAACGAAGTTCTGCACGGGGGTCTTCAAAGGCTCCCTGATGCCATTCAGGGAGATGGCGCTTGCACAACTCGACAACCTCCTTATCAATGTCCACCATGAGAACCTTTTGAACCGATTTGTGGCGCAGGATTTCCCGGAGCGTCGCTCCCTCTCCTCCGCCGACGATGAATACTTTTTCAGGATTTGGATGGGTCAGCATGGCCGGGTGGACCAGCGCCTCATGATAGATAAATTCGTCCTCTTCACTGGACTGCATCTTCCCATCCAGCACCAAACAACGGCCATAACTTCTGGTTTCCAGGATTTCCATCTGTTGGAACTTTGTCCGCTTGCTGAAAATGACCGTTTCGATAGCATGCATGTGACCTTCAAACGGGGTCAGGTAGTCAAGGAACCATTTGTAACTCTTCTGGTCGGTCATACGGGCCAGGCTCTCCTTTTTCAGGCTTATGGGGTAACTTCCGGTCGTCGGCGGACAGCAGACCTCTTTTGATCTCATTCATGGACGGATTTTTTGATTGGAGTTTACGGACCAGATACTTGGCGGCAAGGGTGGGCTGCAGGGTGTTACCGCAGGTGAAAATATCGACCGCGGCGTAAGCATATTCCGGCCAGGAATGAATTGTCAGGTGTGATTCCGCGATGACCACAACGCCGCTGATCCCGAAAGGGGCGAATTGATGAAATCGGCTCTCAATGACCCTTGCTTTTGCGACTTTTGCCGCCCTTACAAGAATTTCTTCGAGTTTCTCCTGGTTATTCAAGAGCTTGGTGTTACAGTCTTTCAATTCCAAGAGCAAATGCGATCCTAAGGCCTGCAAGTGCTTTTCCCCTTTTTATATGTAACGCGACGCTTTCACTCTTGGTTCTTATTGCCGTCCCGCTCCCACAACCTATATCGGTTACCACATCAGGAAAATAGGGGAATATTACAGGAAACGAAAGAGAATGTTCAACAATTAAATCCGGGCTTTATCGACTCAGGAGAGGGGGAGGCATCGGCTTTGGTATTTATGTGGCGAGTTTTTTTTTGCGTGCTTCATACTCCTCTTTGCTGATCTCTCCTTTGGCATACAGGGTCTGAAGATAGCGCATCGGGTCGCTTTCAGAGGATGGCGCTTCTCCGTGGCGATGCTTTGGAGGCACCTTTCCCCTCCCGCGAATCGCCCAGATGATCGTGACGATCAGCAGGGCAACGAGTCCGGCCAGAATCACTCTATAGAGGCCCAAGTTTATCATAATGTTATAGAATAGCCGACGACGATAATCATGTAGTGCAATACGATCTTTTTTAGGATATCTTGTCCAAATAAATAAGGCAAGGAACATACGTCGTCCCAGGGGCCGCGATTGGTCCTGGGCAAACACTGAATGGATCATGATAAGAAGGAGGGCAGCCCTGAATGTCGTGGAGACCGCCACCGCTTACCACAGAACGCCTTTATCTTGCCGCGCCAGATGATACGGCACAGCCTGTTTTTTCTCCAGACGGCGGATCCGCTCTGGAACAGGAGCTTCCGGGGCTTCCGAGTAATTGGAAAATCTTTGTAAAGGAATCGGATGAGCCGATTGGGTCGATTGGCTTTATTCGCTGGGAGGGTGAGGCGCGACTGGGAGAGCTTGGTTTTATTCTGAGTAATAAGTATACGGGGCGGGGATATATGACGGAGTCCTGCAAGGCGGTTCTTGCCTTCGGACTGGATCGGATGGGGCTGGAAACCATTGAGGCGAAGTCTCTTCCAAATAATGCGGCTTCTCTTCGCGTCCTGGAAAAGGCCGGGATGGTCAAAAAGGATTATGTCCGTGCCCGACTTTGGTCAAAGGGTCCTTTGGTTGATCTCGAGCGCTTTGTTCTGACAAAGGATGTTTTTCAATCAGGGGATCAACCCAAAGAAGGCGATTTTGGGAGGGGGGCGCACGGATGAGGGTGGGGTTTTTCCTGGTTACTTTACTTTTTCTGGCCGCGAATGCTTCCGGACAATCCGAAAAT
>JBHHXE010000014.1:0-24586 GCA_046756865.1 Nitrospiria bacterium
CGTCCCTGTCAGGCAACCCATAACCTTGCAATTGGGGAGGAGACCATATACAAGATCAGCGATTGATCTTGGGGTAAACCGTCAAGTTGTCTAAAAGACAAGGCCAGAGGCCATAAGGGCGACGGAGGCGTACTCACCCGTACGGTGAGGAGACCTTTGGCCGATAACGCAGTCTTTTCAGGCGAATCGGCGGTTTCTCATTCCGCAATCGCGGAATGAGGGTTTTACTCCTCCATTGCAAGCCCACCGGAAAAAGGGTTATCATCAAAGAGCGAGCAGAAAATTCTCCAGAGGTAAAATTATGTATTGAAACCAGCGAGGCCTTCCGTGAAGCGATTGAAGTTTCCTTCGGCAGAACAGTCTCCCTTGATCGCCCTTTCCGAGCATTGTCGAAGCCTAGCTGTATCCTGCCGCCTGTTGCTTTCGACCATCCTTCTCATTACAAACCTCACTTCCTGTCAATCAATTTCTTCTTACCAATCAATCCGACAATCAATTCGTTCCTTCCCTCAGAAAAGGGTCAACTGGCCCCCGCCTCCCGGCTACCGGGATATCAAAGGGGCGATACATATTCATTCCTATCTCTCGCATGACAGCGATGGACGCCCCGAGGAAATCATCGACGGCGCCATTACAGCAGGCCTTGAATTCATTATCATGACCGATCACTATAACCCCTTGACGATTAATGAAGGAATGGCCGGTATGCACCGAGGCATTCTTGTGATTCAGGGAGCAGAAATCAGAAAGCGTAAGCTTTCCCTGCTCGGCCTTGGAATGAAGCGGATCATTCAACATGAGACACTGTCTACCCAGGAAATCGTGGATCAATTAAAAGCGGAGGGCGCACTCGTTTTTGCTGCCCACCCGGCAGGCGAAACGGAATGGCAAACCCTGACCGGACTTCACGGCATGGAAATTTACGACATTTATGATGACGCAACAGACCATAAGATCCGTTACCCGGGATATTTCTTTGACATCCTGTTTTCGTTTAAAAAATATCCCGATGAAGTCTTTCTCTCTATTTTGGATAGGCCTGAAAAAGAACTGGCTCTCTGGGACAGGAAGACCCAAGGCACAAGATTGGTGGGTATCGCCGGGAACGACGCCCATCAAAACATCCGGCTCTTCGGTCAACAAATAGACCCCTATGAACGCTCCCTTCGATTTGTCGCGACTCATCTCTATGTCCCATCACTGAATGAAGCCTCCATACTGGAGGCTCTGAAACAGGGGAAGGCCTACGTTTCTTTCGACATTCTGGCAGATGGAACCGGATTTCTCTTTGGACTCCGTAATAAAGAAAAACTCTGGCTGATGGGAGAAGAAATTCCCTTACAAAAGGGTATGCAGATCGTCGCCCATGCCCCCCTGAGCGGAAAAGCCCATCTGATCAGGAATGGAAAAGTTATCCATGAAATAGAAGGGAGAGAATTCTTGTTTATCCCCGAAAAGGGGGGCGTCTACCGCGTTGAATGGTTCCTTCGCCTCAACGAAAGGTGGTGGCCCTGGATCTTCTCTAACCCAATCTACCTGGGAGATTGGAGAAATTCTTGATTGGGATAACCAACAGGGAAACAATCAGGAAGACAAAATCCCCTAAGGGACATGATCTCACCGGATCAATACGTCATCTTCTTCTTATCAGGTTATCCCTGGGACTGAGCTTACCCTTCCTGGGCGCGCTCTTCGGCTGTCTCCCCATTGTTGAGGTCGACCTTAAACAATCCAACTTTTATAATAAAACCCGATCAGCAATCATACAAGGCAGATTAAATACACCGGTTTCTTCCTGGCCTTTTTTGACCGGGGCCGCGAAGGTAAAAATACCCACACCGCCGGGACTCCCGATGGCAGGCTACGGACGAAGAAGGTCACGCGGCGCAACCGGCACACACGATCCCATCTACGCGAGAGCATTGGCCATCAAACAAGGGGAAGGTCTCGTGGTCCTGGTTGCAACAGATCTTCTGGCCATCACGGATGAGATAAAAGATGCCGTCCTCAAAAAAATTAAACTGTCAATTCCGTTGACGAATGAAACTTTTCTCTTGGCTGCGACGCACACACACTCGGGCCCGGGTGCCCTGGCCAGCGATTTTCTGGAACAATTTGGTTCCGGAAGGTATGACCGACTCTATTTCAAGAAAGTAACGAAAGAAATCGCCCTGGCAGTCCGCCTGGCCTATGAGCGCTTGAAGCCGGCAAGCGTTCGCTTTGGTATTGCACAAGCGCCTGATCTGATCATCAACCGGATGGTGAAAGGAGGCCCCATTGATCCAGAAATTCCCTTTCTCTTATTCGCAGAAGAAGGGGGAAATACGACAGCCAGCCTGGTTAATTTCTCCGCGCATGCAACCGTTCTAAAGTCGGATAATTTTCTTTATTCAGGAGACTATCCGGGTTTTTTTGAAATGTCCCTGGAGACGCATGGCCGGGTAGCCCTTTTCACCGCCGGAGCGGTCGCCGACCAGACAGCCCAAGCCCCCGGGGGGAAAGATCATTTCAAACAGGCTGAGCTTATGGGAGGCGAATTGGCTAAGAAGGTTCTGGATGCGGAGGGAACTGCGACCATACAAACGAATCCTCTTTTAAGCGTGCGAACGGTCCCCTTCATCCTCCCACCCCCTCAGGTAAAAATCAGGTCGAACAGGCGGCTCCCTCACTTTCTGTCACAACCCTTCTTTGACCGGACCTCCAGCCTTCAGATGATCCGGATCGGCAGGGTCATCCTGATTGGTATACCGGGAGACCTGAGTGTTGCCCTGGGGATGAAGATCAAGTGGAACGCCAGACAAAAGGGGTTCGAGGCCATTATCATTGGTCTCGCCAACGATTATATCGGGTATATTCTTCCTCGCGAACTTTACTTTACCTCCACTTACGAGGCATCGATGTCTTTCCACGGGCCGCAGATGGGAGAATATCTCCTGGAAATGATCACCTTACTTATGGAGGACCTCCCGGATATTTCTGCTGAAGGAGGAAGATGAACCGTCGTGACTTTGTCAGAGACCTTGTCATTGGAACCAGCCTTATTGCAGTGGGTGCCTGCCGGCCGGTAGCCAGCATCCCTTTGGCGTACGACCCGGACACACTCCCCCCGCCTAAAATTTTTCCGCAGGAGACAAAAGCCCTCCTGGGCAAAGCGATAGACTATGAAACACAAATGGGCCACATGCACTTGAGCCCTGAAGGGCTCGTCCGCTATGCCGCCCGTGAGGACGGAACATCAATAATTGTGCTTCCCGATACAAGCATCTGGACTGGCTGCTATGTCGCCGCCGAGGCCTTCCGCTGGGCGGTCACCAAAGATTCGGATGCGAAAACACGGCTTAGCCGGTCACTCCATGGCCTACACCTGCTTCAGGAAGTTACGGGAAAGAAAGGCCTTCTGGCACGGACCTACTGGAAAGGGCATTTTTCCCCATCACATGGGGCTGGTGAATGGCATATCGGAAAGGGAAACTTCAGCAACGATATGTGGCTAGGCGATGTCAGTGTGGATCAACTCAACGGGGCCATCTTTGGATACGCACTGGCATTTGATCTCGTGAAAGACCGCGCTCTCCGAAAACAGATTGCAAAGGATGTGTGCGCCATTGCAGACCACCTTCTTGTCCACGGGATGAAGATTGTGGATATCGACGGCCACCCCACACGGCACGGCCATTTAGACAGTGGGCTATTTACGGAAGATCTCAACGCCCTGATCGCGTTAATGGTGATGAAGGTGGCACACCGTGTGACAGGAGCGCCCCGATTTCAAAAAGCCTATGCCCATTTGATCGGAAAGAAAGGATACCACTTCCGGGCGGCACAAGCCCGCGACAAGTGGTGGGAATATATCAGAGGGATCAATCATTCAGACAACAACCTTGCTTTCCTCGCCTATTACCCACTGATGCGCCTTGAGAAAGATCCCTCATTGAAGCGGGTCTATCAGAAGGGGCTGGAACGAACCTGGCGTGTCGTTCGTCCGGAAAAAAATCCCTTCTTTACTTTTATTTATCATGCCTTCCTGCCGGAAAATCAGCGCGACAAGATGGCCCTGAACCGTGCAATGGAAACCCTGTTCCTCTTCCCTGCGATCAAGCGGGACACGCGCATTATGAATAGCCGTCGTCATGATATCTGCCGCGCGTTTTGGAAAGATCGACACGGGCATCCCCAGGCCTGCCTTCCCCTTCCGATCCAGGAGCGCCCCGCCGACTCATTTGAATGGAAGGCCAACCCCTATCGACTGGACGGCGGGGGGGATGGAAAAACGATCTACGCCGGGGTCGATTTTCTTATTTCCTATTGGATGGGCAGGTACCATTCCTTCATTCACCCCATGTTGTAAGGAGTATCACGGTGTTGACACCTATTCGAACCTTTCTCCTCTCAGGCTTCTCCGCATTGCTACTGGGAGGCTGTTTTTTCCTCCAGGCCAAGACAGAGATCCGTGGTAGCAGCCTGAGTCCCGAAGTCTGCCGATCCGATCAAATGGATGCATTCCTTGATATTCCAAAGCTGCCCGCGACATCCACCGGAGGGAATATTCCCAGACCCAACACGCGCCTTATCATGATAAGTGGACCGAAGAACAGGGAATATACCATCAACGAGTTACGCCTCTCCACCACAATAAATCCTAATACAGGGGGAAACCCCATTTTTTACCAACCAATGCGACGAAAGCCCTACCCTGTGATCGTGCTTTTGCCGATCAGTGGCGGAGAATTTTTCACAAGGCATTTGGCCGACTATTTTGCACAAAATGGGTTCGGCGTCCTCCGTTACGGAAATCAGCCTGTGACAATGAAGATCGAAGCGTCCGGAATGGCGGCGATCGAGGAGATCAAGGAGAAGGTCCGACACTATCTCATTGACATCCAAATGGGGCTTGATTGGCTTCTCAGCAACCCTGGTGTAGATCGTAAACATATCGGGCTGCTTGGAATAAGCGAGGGAGCGATTGTCGGAAGCCTCGTTGCGGCGACGAACCGGAATATCCATGCAGGAGTTTTGATCCTTGGAGGTGGAAACCTCAGCGGCATTTTTCTCTCTTCCAGGGAAGAAGGACTCATCAAGGTTCGAAAAAAAATTCTTGAGACGAATGATATTTCAATAGAGAACTTTCAACAACAGATTGGATCGGCCTTATCGGTTATCGATCCCCTCACTTATGCCAATTGTATCCGGTCATCTACAACTCTCTTAATAGATGCCCTTCTGGACAGGGTCATCCACCCTCGCTATGCGAATCAGCTCTGGAAAAAGATGGGAAGACCAGCCAGAATTCGACTTCTCTCAGGGCATTATACAACAGTCCTCTATCTCCCCTATATCCGATTCATGGCCCTTCGGCATTTCAAAAAAATACTTGACAGTCCAAGGTCACGCTCCCCCGGTATGTGAGATAATACAGATACCATATTCGGGTCTAAATTCCGTAATCGCGGAATAGGGCCGGAGCTCACACCTTTACCAACTTGAGATAATGCGATAGAATTGGCAGATAGCCAAGAACACTCATCCCAAAATATCTGTCCATAAGGAGATGGCATAATGGAATATTCACCAGGATTGGCCGGCGTTCCCGCAGCACGATCAAAGATCAGTTCTCTGGATGGCACAAAGGGCATCCTGGAATACCGGGGAATTCGGATAGAAACCCTCGCAGAAAAAAGCCATTTTATTGAAACGGCTTACCTCCTCCTCTTTGGTGAATTACCTACGGCATCCGAACTCACTCGTTTTGACCAGGACCTCCGCACTCATAGGCGCATTAAATACCGGATTGTTGATCTGATCAAGTGTCTTCCGGAGAATGGGCATCCCATGGATGCCCTCCAGGCTGCTGTGGCCGCGCTCGGGATGTTCTATTTGGATAAGGATGTGTTGAATCCCCATACCCAATACATCTCTGCCGTTCGCCTCATTGCCAAGCTGCCAACCATCGTCGCCGCTTTCGCCCGTCTTCGGCGCGGGGATGACAATATCCAGCCCAGAGAGGATCTGGGCGAGGCCGAAAACTTTCTCTATATGCTGACGGGGAAGGTTCCGGACAAAGTTGTCTCTGAGATTCTGGACACCTGCCTCATCCTCCATGCAGAACACACAATGAATGCTTCCACATTCAGCGGGCTTGTCACCGCCTCAACCCTCGCCGATCCCTACACGGTCGTCTCCTCAGCGATCGGAACACTGGAAGGCCCCCTACATGGCGGCGCAAATGAGAAAGTTCTGACGATGTTGGAAGAGATTGGTTCTGTGAGTAAAGTACGGCCCTATATTGAAGGCAAGCTCAAAGCCAAGGAAAGAATTATGGGATTGGGTCACCGCGTATACAAAGTTAAAGATCCGCGCGCCATTATTCTCCAACAGCTTTCCCATCGTCTGTTTAAACATGTTGGAATCTCTCCTTTATACGAAGTCGCCGTCGAGGTGGAAAAGGTCGGGGAGGAATATCTCTCTGACAAGAAGATCTATTCAAATGTCGATTTCTACTCCGGCATACTCTATCAGGCGATGGGGATTGACCCGGACTTTTTCACCCCGATTTTTGCCATGTCCAGAGTCTCCGGATGGCTGGCACACGCGATTGAACAGGTACAAGAAAATCATATCTTTCGGCCCAAAGAAATCTATGAAGGAAAACATAACCTGGAGTACAAATCAATCTCTGAGCGATAAACGCCCGTCGATTTTTTGCCATCATTTTCTAGAGCATTTTCCCCGATAAAATAGGCCTGCCCGTATTCGGCTACAAGATCAGTTTTTGATCTTGAGGCGAGCGTTTTCCAATTCCGAAATCGCGGGATTGGAGTCGGCAATTACGCTTGACTCCTCTTTCAGAATAGAGTAGTCATTAGGGACAACTCCGCGCTTGAGCTGTTGATCAGGCTGATCCGTTCACCATCAAAGCTATGGAGGGGAAGACAAGCGATGAAAAAGGAATCTGCACCAAAAAAGAGTACGCCCCCCCCGCAGACAACGAGAAACCGTGGTCCGATCGGGGTCGTTACACACTACTATTCCCACCTGAGCGTTGCCGTTGTCCAATTGGTTGGAGGCTCACTACAGGTCGGCGACATCATCCAAATCAAAGGACATACAACCGACCTCATTCAGTCAATCGAATCGATGGAGCTAGATCACGAGCATGTCGATCATGCTGCAATGGGACAACTCTTTGGCATAAAGGTCCGTGATCATGTGCGGGAACATGATCAGGTATTCAAGATCTCCAGTGAATGACTGCTGCGCTATTCAGAGCCCGGAAGCTTAAACAGGCGATTAGCGTTGTCACGGGTGGCCTTTGAAATATCGGCAAGCGGACAATTCCTTAGCTGAGCCAGCTTCTCGGCGGTGGCAGAGACAAATGCCGGTTCATTTCGCTTTCCACGCTTACCCTGCGGGGCCAAGTAGGGGGCATCTGTTTCGATTAGAATTTTCTCAAGCGGGATACATGCTGCGGCCTCCTGAACAGGCGTCGCCTTCGGGAAAGTCACAATACCGGAAAAAGAAATGTGAAACCCGAACCCGATCCCTTCCTCCGCAACCGCCTTGTCTCCCGTAAAACAATGAAAAACCGCCCCGATTGATTCAGCATATTCCCGAACATCTTCGTTTTTCAAAAGATCGAAGGTGTCTTTCCAGGCATCACGGGTGTGCACGACCAAGGGAAGCTGTTTTCTCTTCGCCAGGCGGATTTGCTCTATAAATGCCCCTTTCTGGACCTCTGTGGGCGAATGATTATAGAAATAATCCAGGCCAGTCTCCCCAATGGCAACCACTTTAGGGTGATCAGCCAGTTGCTCAAATACATTCAGGAGATCGTCGTTCAGATCCTTTGCGTCATGCGGGTGAAGCCCGATCGCTGCCCAGAGAAAGGGATATTTTTCGGCAAGGGCAACCGCCCGTTGACTGGAGGGAAGACTCGTCCCAATCAGTATCATCCTGTAAATGCCCGCGGCAAGCGCACGCTCAATGACCTCCTCCCGATCCTTATCGAATTCAGGATCGGCAATATGGGTATGTGTATCGATTAGCAAATTACTCATAATCGTAATTTCCCAATAAAAATTCTCTAACCAGAAGGAAGGGTTCGGGATACCAGAGCGCTGCTAGCGAACTTTTGTTCCCGGCAGTATTTCCCCCAGAAAGCTTGCCAACTCAAGCACCTCTTTCTCTCCGGCCGCCAGCAGCATTCCCTCCGACACGACACCTCTTATTTTAGCGGGTTTCAAATTGGCAACCAGAATAACCCGCTTTCCTAACAAATCATCCGGGTTATATTTCGTCGCTATCCCGGCCACAACCTGCCGCTTTTCCTTGCCGATGTCAATCTGAAGTTTGAGGAGTTTCTTTGCCTCAGGGATCTTTACAGCAGACCGAATAATCCCTACACAAAGATCGATCTTACTAAAATCATCATATGTGATCAGACCTTGAATAGTAGATGGTGGGGATTTCTTTTCCTTCTTCGAAAAAGGTCCGTTTTTGCCTGAAACGGATCCTTCCGGCGGGCTTGGTTTAATCCGGGGAAAAAGAGACGGTCCTTTGGCAATCGCCTGGCCTGCAGGAAGCCCGCCCCAACGAAGAGACTCAAAATCGAGGCATTGCTTTGGATCCGGAAACCCCAACTGGCAGAACATCTCGCGCGCCGTTTTCGGCATAAAGGGTGCAACAAAACTCGAAACCATCCGAACCGCCTCGGCGGAATTGTAAAGGACTGCGTACAATCGTCTTTCCTGCTTCGAGTCTTTGGCCAGGATCCAAGGCGCCGCATTTTCGATATAACGATTGGCCTGGCGGACAAGCTGCCATATTTCGGTCAAGGCTTTCTGAAATTCCAGATTCCCAATCGCTTCCTCCACCTTTCCTGGCAAAACCTCAGCTTTCTCTTTCAATACCAGGTCGTCTTTCGTCTCGCCATCGGCAGGAGGCGCAGGTATTCGCCCACCACTATACCGCTCCACCATTGTCAGTGTCCGGGAAAGGAGATTTCCAAGATCATTGGCGAGGTCGCTGTTGATTCGATTGATAAGCGCGTCTTTAGAAAAATCGCCATCCTGCCCGAAGGGCACTTCCCGAAGAAGGAAATAGCGAAAAGGGTCCACGCCAAAGGTCTCAACCATTTCAGCAGGCTTGACCACATTCCCGAGGCTCTTCGACATCTTTTCAGAATTGATGGTCCACCATCCGTGGGCAAAAATCCCTGAGGGCAGAGGAATACCAAGCCCCATCAGCATCGTAGACCAATAGACCGAATGGGTGGTCAGGATGTCTTTCCCGACAAGATGCAGATCCGCCGGCCACCAGCCTTGGAAACTATCCGGATCCCTCAAAAATCCAGGTGTCGAGATATAGTTCACCAGGGCATCAAACCAAACATAGGTCACATATTCGGGGTTAAAGGGAAGCGGAATTCCCCAGGAAAGACGCCGTTTCGGACGGGAGATGCAAAGATCCCCCAAGGGTTTTTCGAGAAATCCCAGAACCTCATTCCGCCTTGTTTCCGGCCGGATGAATGCGGGGCAAGCACGAATGTGTTCTTGAAGCTGACTTTGGTATTTTCCCATCCTGAAGAAGTAATTCCGCTCTGAAAGCGCTTCGACAGCCCGCCCACAGTCCGGACAGTTGCCATCAACAAGCTCTTTCTCCGTCCAGAATCGTTCATCGGGCATGCAATACCATCCTTCATAGGTATCTTCATAGATCTCTCCCTTTTCCCAGAGTTGCTGCAAGGCCGCCTGGACGACTTGCCGGTGGCGTTCTTCCGTGGTTCGGATGAAATCGTCATTGGAAATATCAAGCTGCTTCCATAAACTTTGATACCTGTCAACCAATTCATCTGCGTGAGCTGTCGGGGAAACATTTCGCGCAGCCGCAGCTTGCGCCACTTTCTGTCCGTGCTCGTCTGTCCCTGTCAGAAAAAAGACGGTGTCCCCCTTCATGCGGTGATAACGAGCAAGCACATCGGCCGCAATCGTCGTGTAAGCGTGGCCAATGTGCGGTGCGTCATTAACATAATAAATAGGTGTTGTGATATAAAAAGTATTCTTTTTTTTCATCCTCTACCTGGGCATTTGTCGGAGAAATGAGTGATCACCTGCTGTGACGGCAACTCGGCCCATTTTCCAGTGGATAATCATTAAACAGCCGGGCTATTCTCCTCAAAACATCAACAAACGGGTCTCACTTTTCCAAGCGCCTCACTACGATCCTATTTCTCCAGCAGACGCCTTGCCGCCAACGGCCTTGCGATGATCTTTTCTCTCAACCGCAATAAAAGGGTCTCCAGAGAAAGTGTCCTGTTAAGATTTCGATTTTGGCCCATTTGTATCTGGTGGACATCCTCTAAAAAGGTCCAGACCTCCTCCGGGGCCATCCATTCGGCCCACTGTCTTAATTCTTTATACCGCCAAGGATAAACGAACCGCGAAAGATTTTCTTCATAAGGACTTTGAAGAGAATGGAAGACCAGAACATCCCGGAACCAACCCATAAGATAAGAAAAAGCGCTTTCCAGAATCTCCTTATCCCGGGAAAATTGAGCGGCGAGTTCAAAAAGCGTTTCAGGCTGTGTCAAGGTTGCTTCCGAAACCAGCGCAAAACGTTTTTCTTCCATCGCCTCCGCAGATGCAAGCTCCATCGAGAGTGCGCCCCCCAGTCTGCCATCGGACTGTGTAGCGACCAGAAGGGCCTCTTCTGCAGTCCATCCTTTTTTCTCCATGAGGATGGACTGCAGCCGTGCCTGGGGTAGAGGATAAAAATAGATCTTCTGGCAACGTGAAAGGACCGTCTCCGGGAGGGAGGCCGGCCTGGATGCAATAAGAATCATCATGGCATGTGAAGGGGGCTCTTCCAATGTTTTGAGGAGGCCGTTGGCCGCTGCGGCATTCATCTTATCCGCCGGGTCAATGAGGATTACTTTTTGGGGACTTTCCAGCGGTTTAAAAACAATCTTCTCCTCCATTACGCGAATCTGGTCCACCTTTATCGTATTCCCATCCGCTTCTATCGTGGAAAAATCGGGATGGTTCCCGTCAATCATCTTCCGGCAGGAAAGACATTCCCCGCAGGGTTCACTTGCATTCTCCCGGGAATCCCCGAAGAGCTTCTTTTCCACTCCGCCGACATTATGGAATGCCCGGCAAAAAAGGGCTTGAGTAAAGGCCAGCGCCGCCTCCCTTTTCCCGATTCCCTCTCCTCCGACAAACAAGAGCGCGGATGGATATTGTTCCCGTTCCAGGAAGGCGCGGAGAATTCTCACACCCTGTTCCTGGCCGATAATATCATGAAAGAAAGGCATCAACGATCTCCCCGATCTCTCCGGAAACAGTTTCCAGATCTGCTCCCGCATTGATCACATGGATACGCTTTGGGTTCCCTTTCGCCAGGCTCAAATAGCCCTGCCGCACAGATTCATGAAATCGAAAAGTCTCCCTGTCAATCCGATTTATCTCTTGTCTTCCCTTGACACGGGCAATTCCGACTTTGACCTCAAGATCCAATAGAAGTGTCAGATCCGGTTCCAGGGGAAGGCCTTCCGAATGTCCTCGCTGAGCGGCATATCGGACCATTTGGGCCACCATTTTTTCGGGAAGCCCTCTGCCCATCCCTTGATAGACGATCGTCGCATCGGTAAAGCGATCACAAAGGACAATCTTCCCTTCCTGAAGGGCCGGCAGAATAACTTCTCTGGTATGTTGGACACGGCTTGCCAGATAAAGGAAGAGCTCTGTCATTGGATCGATACTGTCTTCAGGGCCGGGGGGATGAAGGATGAGTTGCCGGATCTCATCTCCGATCTTTGTTCCTCCCGGTTCCCGGGTTTGAATAACAGCATAACCCCGCTTCAATAAATCCCGGCGAAGGCGGGTAAGTTGCGTGGTTTTTCCGCTCCCCTCCCCTCCTTCAAATGTGATAAAATGACCTTTCAATCCGTTCACTTATGCAAAGATAGTCAAGATTTCCCGACACCATTTTTAATTCGAGAAGACGAGGTGTCATCATAAAGGAGGACCCATGAAATTTCAACGCCGTTTTGTGGTGATCTTCCCTGTACTTCTTCTCATCGTCCTATCCGGGTGCCGCCACATGGACACGATCACACAAAATCATGCCGAGACCCGGCAAACCCATCGGGATCCCACGCTCCGTCCCCGGATATATGCCACTTCAACAGGCACAACCTTTGATTACACACGCGACATCGTCCGCAGCCTCCCCCGCTGGGAAGAAGTTCAGCAAAACCCGTCCTCCGGACAGATCCGGGCAGTGCGCCGGTCGCGCCTCTTTCACTTTGTGGATGATGTCCGGATTGAAATAACCGAGACCACTTCCGGAAAAACGGCGGTCCATGCCGCCTCGCAATCCCGTATCGGGAAGTGGGACTTCGGGCAAAATGCCAGAAACATTCGCACATTTCTAAATGCCCTTGATGAAAAAATAAAATCCATTAAAGGAGGAGATTAGGTATGCAGGCCATAGACATGCACGTTCACCCCGGAACAAGAGAGTATCTGGTCGATTCGGGGGGGAAATATCTTTCCGACGCGCTTGATTACTTTCATAAGCACGACGCGCTTGTCAGCATGGAAGAGATGGTCGCATACTACCGCCGGATTGATATGATCGCGGTTCTTCTTGCCTGGGATGCGGAGACAAATACCGGTCTCCCGGCCGTAACAAATGACTATGTCGCCGGGATGGTTAAGCAATATCCTGATGTCTTTATCGGATTTGCCAGCGTTGATCCATGGAAAGGAAAGATGGCAGTCCAAGAGTTGGAACGGGCGGTGGTGGATCTCGGACTTCGGGGGCTCAAGGTCCATCCGATCGCCCAGGCCTTCCACCCCAATGACCGGCGGTTTTATCCACTCTGGGAAACCTGTGCTTCTCTGAAAATTCCGCTTTTGCTCCATACCGGGACAACAGGCGTCGGCGCGGGCGTCCCGGGGGGGAACGGCCTCAAGCTTAAATACGCCAAGCCGATTCCAGGAATTGATGATATCGCCGCCGACTTTCCCGACCTGACGATTATCGGCGCACACCCCTCATGGCCCTGGCAGGAAGAAATGCTCGCCATCGCCGTGCACAAAACCAATATCTACATCGACCTCTCAGGATGGTCCCCGAAATATTTCCCGCCCTCCCTGATTCAGTATGGAAACACCCTTCTACAGGATCGGATCCTTTTCGGTTCCGACTATCCCTTTCTTACTCCGGAACGCTGGATCTCAGACTTTGAAAAAACCGGATTCAAACCCCATCTTCGGGAAAAAATT
Organism: Nitrospiria bacterium; assembly: GCA_046756865.1. Lineage (GTDB taxonomy): Bacteria > Nitrospirota > Nitrospiria > SBBL01 > JAADHI01 > DUAG01. The sequence goes on from JBHHXE010000014.1 coordinate 13,287, forward strand.
CTCCTGACAAACGCAAAGCGCCTGCTCGGAATCTAGGCCAAGTGGAAGACACCTTAGCGATCTACCCGAAGGAAGCAGTCTCTGATAGCGCTGCGAACTGCAGTCCCAATACCGAATCACCCGCCGGAGCGTTGAACGGCCCAGCCTTCTTTTTTCAGAATTTCAGCAAGCTGTTCACAGTGGTCACCTTGTATTTCAATTGTTCCGTTTTTCACAGAGCCACCGGCCCCGCAGCTAAGCTTGAGTTTTTTTGAGAGTACAGACAACTCCGGTCGTGGGAGGGGAAGACCTCGAATCACGGTAACACCCTTGCCTTTGCGTCCCTTTTTTTCCAGGGCAATGCGGACGATGCCATCCCCATCCGGAACAGTGTGAACCGTTCTGCAGATGCAGGATGCAACCGCTTTCCCGCACTCAGGACACATCTTCCCGTATTCTGTTGAATAAACGAGGTCGCCCCCGCCCCGGCGGTTTTTCATGATTTAAGTCCTTTTTTGATCGATTTTAATGGGGGGCAAGGTATTCGAGGCACTGGCGGCATGCATATGTGGGAAGGGGGGAATATGCCCTTAAAAGGGCATATTCCCCCGGATACTGTACGTATTTAAACATCGAAACAAGGGAAAAGAAAAAGATCTCATCCTTGATGAGCCAGGGTTTTATTGGCCCCCGTTCTTGCTGGCACCATATTCTACCTCGTAATCTTCAATGGAAGCCCGGATGACCACCTCGGCATGATCTTTGCCGTAGGCTGGGCCGATTGAAACATTGTTTTCTTTCCCCGGAACGAGCTTGTAGGTCATAAAATAATGCCTTACGCGCTCAATGAGAATCTCGGGAAACGCTTCAATCCCCTCAATCCCGCTCCATATATTATCACCTTCCAGCACCGCAATGATCTTATCGTCGGCCTCACCGTCATCCAGCATTGGCAAACCGCCGATTACGCGTGCGTTGAGAATCACTTCTGATCTTGTAACCGGCCTCTCACTAAAGACGCAAATATCCAGGGGATCGCCATCCCCCCGGCTTGATCCTTCCATAAGCGCCTTGACCTTATCACCACAATATGTCCCTGGAATAAAGCCATAAAGTGCTGGAAGCTGGGATGATGTACGCTGAGGACGGTCAACGCGAAGGTAGCCCGTCTTCTTATCAATTTCGTACTTCACCTGGTCAAAGGGGGTCATCTCGATGTAGGCATGCACGATTTGTGGCGGCTCAGGCCCAACTTCCAGACCATGCAAGGGATGTGGACGCCAGCGATAAAATGGTGGTGAAACACTCATTTAAGCTCTCCTGTTCTCGTTGATCGGTCAATGAATCATCCGGGAGACAGAATAACAATTTCCGGATGAAAGATTAGGCTTATCGCGCCGGAAGGCTTCGAATAAAATAAACCGGATTGGGATCGATTATGCCATATTGATGCGGCCAATTCAAAAAAATAATACAAGCCCGAAAGGAGAATCACCCCAAACCCTTCCAAAACCTCGAAATGTTCCAGCATGAAAAAAACTTGAAACCAAGAGCGGAAAGACAGTACTATGAGACCCTTGCTTGGATGAAGGAACGAATCTCATGGCAAAGGTAACGGGAATCACGCCGCCCTCCCCTGGAAAAAAGGAAAAACCGGTAAAGAAAAACACCCTCTTTAACCTGCTTCGACGCTACTTCATTACCGGTCTGTTGGTGGTTGTCCCGATCTGGGGCACCTACCTCATCCTCAAAGCCCTTTTTCTTGCCATGGACGGCGTTCTTGGCGATTTTATGAAGACCCAGGGCCTCTTTTATGTCCCGGGCTTTGGAATACTCATTCTGTTGCTCCTCATCATCACCGCCGGGATCTTCACGACCAATATTTTTGGAAAGAAAATCCTCCAGCTCTGGGAAAAGCTACTCCACCAGCTCCCCCTGGTCAGCAACGTCTATGCCCTCGTCAAGTCGGTCGTCAACACCGTCTCCTATCAGAGCCGGGAAATGTCCAACTTCAATCGTGTCGTGCTTGTAGAATATCCAAGGAAGGGTTCCTATACTATCGCCTTCGTCACGTCAGAGATCAGGGGTGAAATCCACCATATTTCCTCGGAGAAGGTTTTGAGTGTTTTTGTCCCGACCGTACCCAACCCGATCTCAGGGTACATCCTCCTTCTTCCGGAGTCAGAGATTACACCCCTGGCCATCAGCGTTGAAAACGCGATGAAAATGATCTTTTCTGTCGGTCTCTACATGCCGGATCTGAAGGTGGATGAAACACCAGCGCCCGTTATGGCGGAGGAGGGACCGCGTTGAAAGGTAAAGGGGCGATTATTCTGGCCGCCGGCCAGGGCAAAAGGATGAAATCGAAAAAAGCCAAGGTTCTCCATGAGTTGGCAGGAAAACCCCTTGTGAGCTATCCGCTCGAACTTGTCCGTCGTGCCAGGCTTCAGACCGTCTGTGTCATCGTTGGCCACCAGGCCGAAGCGGTAACCAAGATCCTCGCGGGAAGGCCGGTAACAGCCGTCCTGCAGGATCCTCCACTTGGCACAGGCCATGCCGTCCTGCAGGCTGAAAAAGCCTTGAAAAACTTCAACGGCACCCTGCTGATCCTCAATGCGGATACCCCCCTGCTTCGAGATGAAACCCTGGGCCGTTTATGGGCATCTCATCGGAAAAAAAATGCCGATCTCAGCCTTTTAACAACAAGACTTGCGGAACCACACGGCTATGGGCGCATTATCAGAAACCAGGACGGCACCATCAGCCGGGTCGTTGAGGAGAAGGATGCAAGCTCGGCGGAACGGACGATCAGGGAGGTCAATACCGGCGTCTACCTTATTGAAAAATCCTTCCTCTTTGCATCTCTAAAAAAGATACGTCCGGACAACCGGCAGAAGGAATATTATCTGACCGATGTCATCCACATCGCGGCCCGGGAGGGAAAACGGCTCATCGGGGTAGAAGCCGATCCAGAGGAAGTCATCGGCATCAACAGCCGTGCCGATTTGGCTGCTGCCGAAAGGATTCTCCGCTTACAGATCAATGATCACTGGATGTCCAAAGGTGTCACTCTGATCGATCCGGAGCGGATACAGATCGATTCCGACGTCAAAATTGCCCGGGATGCCATCCTTCACCCCGGTGTTACGCTGGAAGGGAAGACAATAATCGGCGAGGGATCTGTTATCTACGCCTCCCGAATCAAAGACAGCCGCATTGGAAAAGGAGTCATTATTAAAGACCACTGCGTTATCGAGGAAGCCGGGATCGAATCGGGCGGCACCGTCGGTCCGTACGCCCATTTACGCCCTGGAACCTTAATCCGGAAGGGTGCTAAGGTTGGAAACTTTGTTGAGATCAAAAAAAGCACGCTGGGTAAAGGGTCAAAAGCAAACCATTTGAGTTACATCGGGGATGCGGAAATAGGCAAAGAGGTCAACATTGGGGCCGGAACGATTACATGCAACTACGACGGCCACAAAAAGGAAAAAACGATCATCGAAGATAAAGTCTTTATCGGAAGCGATACCCAAATGGTTGCGCCCGTTCGTATCGGAGCAAGGTCCTTAATCGCAGCGGGATCGACGATTACAGAAGACGTCCCGTCCGACACACTCGCCCTCTCCCGAACCCGCCAGGAAAACAAAGTAGGCTGGGTTAAAAAAAAATCCACACGCCCGAAAGGAAAATGACCTGCTATGTGCGGCATCGTCGGATACATCGGTGAAAGAAATGTGCTTTCCATTTTGATGGACGGCCTCAAAAGGCTTGAATATCGGGGATACGATTCTGCCGGCGTGGCCTACTTTTCAGACGGGCATCTGGAAGTCAGAAGGGCGCCCGGAAAATTGTCTTCTTTAGAAGCCATTCTACCGAATCAAACACCAAGGGGATCTGCGGGAATCGGACACACGCGCTGGGCCACCCACGGAAAACCGAGTGAAGAAAATGCTCACCCGCATTCTGCCGGTCCCCTGACCATCGTTCACAACGGAATTATCGAAAATCATATCGACCTCAAAAAGGACCTTCAGGCAAAAGGGCACACCTTTATCTCTGACACAGACACAGAGGTCATCACCCATCTCATCGACGATCTCTGCCGGGAAGGCCTCTCTATTGAGGGAGCCCTGCAGCGCAGTATTGGAAAAATACGCGGCAGCTTCGCGATTTGTCTTCTCTCGGAGAAGGAACCGGATCGCTTGGTCGCCGTCCGTTCAGGCTGCCCGCTTGTTCTCGGCGTGGGAGAGAATGAATCTTTTGTCGGATCAGATATCCCCGCATTTTTGTCGCATACCCGTGAGATTATTTTCATGGAGGATGGAGAGATCGCTTTACTGAGGCCCGATGGCATTGAAATTCACGATCTTAAAGGAAAAAAGATCGTAAAACCTTCTCAGCGGATTTCCTGGGATCCTGTCATGGCTGAAAAAGGAGGCTACCGCCATTTCATGCAGAAAGAGATTCATGAACAGCCGCGCGCAATCACCGACACCATCCGAGGACGCATAGACGAGGAAGCCGGAACCGCCATTCTTGGTGATCAGGGCTGGGACCACGACCACGGCCTGAATTGCCGAAGAGCGGTCCTCATCGGCTGCGGGACCTCCTGGCATGCCGCCCTGGTGGGCAAGTTTCTGCTCGAAGAGATCGCCCAATTCCCTGTGGAAGTCGACATCGCCTCGGAGTTTCGCTATCGTAATCCGCATCTTTCAACAGAGGACTGGGTCATCGGGATTTCTCAATCGGGTGAGACGGCCGATACCCTGGCCGCAATGAAAGAGGCAAAAAACAAAAAAGCGCCTACGCTCTCGATTTGCAATGTGGTCGGAAGCAGCATCAGCCGGGAAACCGATTCCGTCTTTTACACCCATGCCGGACCCGAGATCTCGGTCGCGTCTACCAAGGCCTTCACAACACAACTCACAGCCCTGACCCTCCTCGCAATCAATCTCGGGAGAAGGAGAGGGGTTCTCTCGGAAGAAGAAGGACAACGACTCATTCACCACTTGGTCCGCCTCCCCAAACAGATTGAATCTCTTCTCCAGCGGGAAAATAAAATAGAAGAAATTGCGGTTCGGTATTTCCGACATCGGGATTTTCTCTTCCTCGGTCGCAGTATTCTCTACCCGGTCGCACTGGAAGGCGCGCTGAAGCTGAAGGAGGTTTCCTATATTCATGCCGAAGGCTATCCGGCGGGAGAGATGAAACATGGCCCCATCGCCCTCATCGATGAGGAAATGCCTGTCGTAATCATGGCGCCGAAAGATGCCGTCTATGAAAAGACCGTCTCCAATATCATGGAGGTGAAGGCGCGCGGCGGAATCATCATCGCCCTCGCTGAAGAAGATGACAAAGACCTGGCAGGCGTTGCCGACGAGGTGATTCCTGTCCCGAATACGCTGTCCTGCCTCTCCCCCATCATGTCAACCATTCCGCTTCAAATTCTGGCCTACCACATTGCCGTTCACCGGGGCAGCGATGTGGATCAGCCCAGAAACCTGGCAAAAAGTGTCACGGTAGAGTAAAAGGGTTAGCATAAGGTTGATGTCATGAGTGAACTTTTACACGGACTAAACCCCCAACAGCGCGAAGCCACAAAGCAGACAGAAGGCCCCCTCCTCATCCTGGCAGGTGCCGGAAGCGGAAAAACGCGTGTGGTTGTGCATCGGATTGCATATTTAATCGAGTCCCTGCACGTTGCACCTCACCGGATCATGGCCGTCACCTTCACGAACAAGGCGGCAGAGGAGATGAGAGAACGCATCAGGAACCTCATCTCTCCCGAAAAGAGCCGGGGGCTGCTCGTCTCGACATTTCATTCTGCCGGTCTGAAAATTCTCCGGAGACATATTCATCATTTAGGATATAAAAACGACTTCGTTGTTTATGACGCTGCGGATCAACTGGCCCTGGTCAAATCGTGCATAGCGTCCTTGACCATAAACGAAGACCTCTATCCCCCCCGCACGGTCAACGCAAGAATCAGCGCGTTAAAGCATCAGCTGATCAGCCCGGATCAGTTTGAGGCAGAGGCCGCTCAATACGGGCTGGATGCGGCCGTCAATAAAGTTTATCCGCTCTACCAGGAGCGACTCGGCATCCTGCAGGGACTCGACTTTGACGACCTGATCTGCCTGACGATCCGCCTTTTTGAGGAAGTCCCCGAGGTCATCCAGCGCTATCGTGAACACATTCATTACATCATGGTCGATGAATATCAGGATATTAATCAATCCCAGTACCGATTGATTCAACTTCTGAGCACGCCCCGTAGAAATCTTTGCGTCGTCGGCGATGACGATCAATCTATCTATGCCTTCCGCGGGGCCAACATCGAAAACATCCTCAACTTTGAACGGGATTATCCAGACGCCAAAGTAGTGATCCTCAGTCAGAATTACAGATCCACCAGCACAATCCTGTCGGCGGCGTCTGCCGTGATTGAAAAGAACAGCCGAAGAAAAGAGAAATCGCTCTGGACAGAAAATGGCCAGGGAGAGCCGATTCTATGGAAACAAGTGCAGGACGAAGCTGCGGAAGCGGCCTCGATTCGCCTAACCATAGAGGGGTTACAGGAGAAAGAGGGGAGGCCTCTTTCTCATTTCTGCATCCTCTACCGCACCAACGCGCAATCCCGGGTCATTGAAGAAGCCTTTCGCCGCTCAGGTATCCCCTACTTTATCTATGGGGGACTCCGCTTTTATGAACGGAAAGAGATTAAAGATCTGATCGCCTATCTGCGCTTGATCGTCTCACCAGATGATACGCTGAGTGTCCGGCGGGTTATCAATCTCCCTCAACGGGGGATCGGCGCCGTATCACTGGAAAAACTCACCCGCTTTGCCGAGTCCGAACGGATGCCCCTTCTTGAGGCCGCAGAAAGGCCTGAAGAAGCCGGAATATCCCGTTCGGCAAAAACCGGAATGATCAATTTCACAAAGATTTTCAGTACTTTGCGCTCCGTCTCCGAAACGGAATCCCTCCCCCAACTGCTTCGGGTACTCATTGAGGAAATTTCCTATCTCGAATATCTCAGGCGGGAGTTTGGAAGCGAGGCAGAGGGTCGGATTGAAAATATTCTTGAGTTCATCGCCGCCACCGATCAATTTATTGCAGATCCTGACCATGCCCTTGATACAGATCCCGAAGACACAGGTTCTAATAATGTAAACGATCTTTCCATGCCCTACACAACAGACACCGATCAAGATCAAGGCTGCCGAGCGGCATTAAAGGCATTTCTTGATCAGGCCGCTCTGGTCTCCAACGGGGACGATCAGGACACAAGTCAGGGCGGAGTCACCTTAATGACCCTGCATTCGGCCAAAGGGCTTGAATTTCCAGTGGTCTTTCTGACGGGACTGGAAGAAGGACTTTTCCCGCATTCTCGCTCTCTCACCGATCCCGGCCAGATGGAGGAGGAGCGGAGGCTCTGCTATGTCGGGATGACGCGCGCCAGGGAAAGGCTTTACCTTATCAGCGCCCTCAGCCGACGCCTCTACGGCCAGATACAATGGAATAGGCCCTCCCGCTTCATCAAAGACCTGCCAAAGGAAGCCGTCACCAAAATCGGAGCACCTCTGCGGCAGGAGAGAAAGGACGGGCGGACTTTTTACGATACCTCTGGCCCGGTCTATACAGATCTTCAGGAAAGCGAGGCGGGAGAATATCCGGTTGGGACGAAAGTTCGCCACCGCATCTTTGGCACCGGGAAAGTTCAATGCTGTGAAGGAGAAGGAGAAGAGGCCAAAGTGACGGTCACTTTTTTGGGCGTCGGCACAAAAAAGTTGGCATTGAAATTTGCCAAGCTGGAAAAATATGTTTAGATTAGGTATAAGGTTGTGCTGAATACTCAGGTCAGGGAAGGGTTGAACCGATGGAATTGAAAAAAAAAGAAGTCGCCTATGTCGCCAAGCTGGCGAGACTGGCCTTGACGCCGGAGGAAACAGAGCAGTATGCTGGGCAATTAAGCCGGATTTTCTCCTACATCGAACAGTTAAATGAACTGGATACAAGCCAGGTAAAACCGACGTCGCACGTGCTTTCCCTTTCCAACGTCTTTCGTGAAGATAAGGTTCAGCCTTCTCTCTCAACAGAAAAGGTCCTGGAAAATGCACCGCAGAGAGATGGCCCCCTCTTCCAGGTGCCAGATATCATTGAATAGGATCGCTGGCCGAAGAGAATTCGAACCAATATAGAGGAACGATATGTTAAGACAAATGTTAAAATCAAAAATTCACCGTGCAACAATCACAGAATCTGAACTGCACTACGAGGGAAGCATCACAATCGATCAGGAATTGATCGACGCAGCAGGCATGTTTCCTTACGAGCAGGTCATGGTCTCCAACCTGAATAACGGGGAACGCTTTGTGACCTATATCCTCCCCGGCGAAAGAGGCTCAGGAACAATCTGTCTGAACGGTCCGACCGCCCGGAAGGGCGTCGTGGGAGATCAGGTGATTATCTTCACCTATGCCCACTATGACGAAGAAGAGGCCGAAGGACACCTGCCCCTGGTGGTTAAGGTCGATTCTGAAAACCAAATCGCCCTGGTGAGGAGCGGCTTTTGACCTTGATTCAGGAGACGGCCCACGAAATCCACAAAGCCCTGAAGGGGAAAAAGGTCTCTTCACGGGAACTGGTTGAATCTTTTTACAAAAGAATCGATTCTCTGGACAACAACCTTCATGTCTACAATACACTCATGAAAAAAGAGGCCCTAGCCCAGGCCGACCTCGCCGATCAGGCCATTGCCAAGGGCGACCCCCTCGGGCCCCTTACGGGTGTCCCCATCGCGCTCAAGGACAACCTCTGTACGGAGGGCGTTCGCACAACCTGTTCCTCCAAAATTCTGGCCGACTTCATTCCCCCATACGATGCCACAGTCGTATCAAAACTAAGAGAAGTCGGTGCCGTCTTCCTTGGAAAAACAAACCTGGATGAATTTGCGATGGGCTCTTCCACAGAAAACTCCGCCTTTGAAGCCACAAAAAACCCTTGGGATCTCTCCTGCATTCCGGGCGGTTCAAGTGGCGGATCGGCAGCAGCCGTTGCCGCTGATGAAGCCGTCCTGGCCATCGGATCAGATACCGGGGGATCCATCCGTCAGCCGGCGGCCTGTTGCGGCGTTGTAGGGCTGAAACCGACCTATGGCCGCGTTTCCCGCTATGGACTCATCGCCTTCGCCTCTTCACTAGATCAAATCGGGCCTCTAACTCATGATGTCAGCGATGCGGCCACCTTGTTTCAGGCCATCGGAGGACATGACCCCCGGGACTCTACTTCAGCAAATGTACCCATGCCGGACATGGGTGAAAAACTGTCTGGAGGAGTTCAGGGGATACGGCTCGGCATTCCCAAAGAATACTTTATTGAGGGCATCGACCCTGAAGTCTCCGCCGCCATTGAAATATCCATCGATGAATACCGAGATCTGGGCGCAAAAATTCAGGAAATTTCTCTGCCCCATACCGGCTACGCCGTTGCCACCTACTACATCCTTGCGACGGCAGAAGCAAGCTCCAACCTCAGCCGATATGACGGTATCCGGTATGGACACCGATCCGGCAAGCCCACCAACCTCCTGGACCTTTATACTGAAAGCCGCCGTGAAGGATTCGGGCCGGAGGTCAAACGCCGGATCATGCTCGGAACGCATGCCCTGTCCTCCGGCTACTACGATGCCTATTATAAAAAAGCGCAACAGGTCCGGACCCTCATCAAGAACGATTTTGACGAAGCCTTCAAATCGGTTGACGCAATACTGACGCCCACAGCGCCTACCCCGGCCTTCCGGTTTGGGGAGAAGACAGAAGACCCGCTTCAGATGTATCTTTCTGATGTCTTTACAATATCAGTCAATCTCGCAGGGATCCCGGCAATCTCACTCCCCTGTGGCTTTACGGCCGGAGGATTACCCATCGGCCTCCAGATCATCGGCCAGCCCTTTGGTGAAGCAGAAATGCTTCAGATTGCCTATGCCTATGAACAACAACATGATTTTCACAAACGGAGGCCCTCGATTGGGAAATAACACATGATCTACTTTGCCTACGGTTCCAACATGGATGTGGATCAAATGAGCGCCCGATGTCCGGGAAGCAAGCTGATCGGAACAGGACAACTTCACAATTATTCTATGGTCTTCACCCGTTGGTCACGCGCATGGAACAGCGCAACCGCGGATATCCTACCCGACCAGAATATGTCGGTCTACGGAATCCTTTTCGAAGTAACACTGGATGACCTGAAAAAAATGGATCGGTTCGCCGATTATCCCAATTCCTATGTACGACAGGATATTTTGGTAGACGCTGGAGATCTGCAGCTTCCGGCGATGACCTATGTTGCCATCCGACAAGGCCCCTTCCTTCCATCGAAGGCCTATATCGGTAAAATGATTCTTGGCGCAGAACAACATCAGCTCCCTGAGGCGTATATCTCTTTTTTGAAGACATTAAAGACCCATGATTAGGGATTTCTCGCTCCGGTTGAACTTGTAAAATTGAAGAAAAAAAGTGCGGATGTGACTTTTCAGGATGACTGGATTCGGCTTATCGAGCCCCATCTCTTCAGGCCAGGGCGCGAGGGACACAGAACCGCAGCGTCGTTTTCTACATGAGGATTCGAACACCACGGTAACGCAGTCATGGAGGAAAACATGGGTGCGCTTGATCGTCACGCGGGAACAGCATGAAATACGAAACAATCATCGGCCTTGAAGTCCACGCGCAGACCTTGACCGATACGAAAATATTTTGCGGATGCCCTGCCCGTTTTGGCCGGGAGCCAAACAGCCAGGTCTGCCCCATCTGCCTTGGCTTACCGGGCGTTCTCCCGGTTTTAAACCAAAGCGTCGTGGAACTGGGCATTCGGCTCGGGGTGGCAACCCATTGTAAAATTGCCCCGTACTCGCGTTTTGCCCGGAAAAATTATTTTTATCCCGACCTGCCAAAGGGATACCAGATCTCCATGTTTGAGCTTCCGCTTACCGAGCATGGATATATTGAGATCATCCCTGATGAAAAAAAGGGTGGATCAGGAAAAAAGAAAATCGGTCTGACTCGTATTCACATGGAAGAGGACGCTGGAAAAAATATCCATGAAGGGTTTAGCAGTGGAAGCCGCGTTGACCTGAACCGCGCGGGCATTCCCCTTCTTGAAATTGTGAGCGAGCCGGATATGCGAAGCCCGGAAGAAGCCATCGCCTACTTGAAAAGCCTGCGTGCCATCCTGATGTATACAGGGGTTTCCGATGCCGACATGGAGAAAGGCAACTTCCGCTGCGATGCAAATGTCTCCATCCGGCCCGTGGG
>JBHHXE010000015.1:0-24516 GCA_046756865.1 Nitrospiria bacterium
AAATAACCGATCAGGCCCTCATTCCGCGATTGCGGAATGAGAAACCGCCGATTCGGCTGAAAAGACTGCGTTATCGGCCAAAGGTCTCCTCACCGTACGGGTGAGTACGCCTCCGTCGCCCTTATGGCCTCTGGCCTTGTCTTTTAGACAACTTATGCGGTTGACCCCAAGATCAATCGTTGATCTTGGGGTCAAGCTTTATCTGTAGATCCTGTGCCATCCTACGCTTTTTCCCAGCGATATTTATCCCCGCATCCCATTGACATAGGCTGTGGTTAGCGCTTCTTTCGGCCTTTCGAAGATCTCTTTTGCCGGGCCGGATTCGATCAGCCGTCCGGACCCGTTTTCTGTCCAGAAAAAAGCTGCGTAATCAGCGATCCGTCTGGCCTGTGCCAGATTGTGGGTCACGATCAGGATGGTGTAGCGCCCACGGAGTTTGGTGATCAGATCTTCCACAATGCCGCTGGAGAGGGGATCCAGTGCGCTGCAGGGTTCGTCCATCAGAAGGGCCTCGGGGTTCAGCGCCAGGGCCCTTGCAATACAAAGACGCTGCTGCTGGCCGCCGGAAAGTCCAAGGGCGGGATCGTTCAGACGGTCCTTAACCTCATTCCAGAGTCCCACGTCGCGGAGGCTTGTCTCGATGACCCGGGCGATCTCCTCCCGATTGTGGATGCCATGTTCTCGGAGGGGAAAGGCCAGGTTCTTGAAGATGGAGAGGGGAAAGGGATTCGGCTTCTGGAAAATCATGCCGACGCGCCGCCGCAACTGGATGACGTTGGTTTGCGCATCCAGGACTTCAAGCGCGCCCAGTCGGATCTTTCCTGTGACACTGCAGGATGGGATTAGGTCCGTTAATCGGTTCAAGGACATCAGGAGGCTGGTTTTCCCGCATCCGGAGGGGCCGACCACTGCGGTGAGGCATCCGGTATTCAGTGTAAAACTGACCCCTTCCAGGGCCGATTTCCTCTTATAACGGATGCTGAGGTTCTCCGTTTGTATGAATGGGCGGGGAGTGCAGCAGGGGGCATCCTCTTTCTGATGAGAGGGGGGGCGGTAGGCTGGAGATAAGGATTCATGTGGACTCATAGGGTTGATATCCTTGCTTGCTGCCATCTCATCGCCAGCCATGAAGTGATGCCATTCATCAAGAGGATCAAGATCATCAGGACGAGCGCAGAGGCATATGCGCTTTGATTGCCCCCCGGGATGTTCATTGAGAGATCAAAGATGTGAATGGAGAGCGCCCTTCCCGAATCGAGGAGAGATGTCGGCATTCTGTCAACGTAGCCACTGGTGAAAATGAGTGCTGCCGTCTCGGCGATTGCCCGTCCGGCCCCGAGGATCAGGCCGACCAGTAATCCGGGTGCGGCCGCGGGGAGAAGGATCTGGCGAAGGGTTGATATGGGGGAGAGCCCCAGGGCGGCGGCGGAGAGCCGGTAATCTGCCGGAAGCGAATGGAGACCTGCTTCAGTGGAACGAATTAAAATGGGCAGCACCATGCATGCCAGGGTCAAGCCGCCGGAGAGGATGGAGAAGCCGAATCCCAGGATATTGCAAAAGAAAGCGCTGCCGAAGAGTCCGAAGGCGATTGAGGGAACACCCGCGAGAATATCCAGGCTGCGGCGGATAAGGCGCCCGAAGGGTTTTTCCTCTGCAGTAAACTCGGCGAGGAAGATTGCTGTGCCCAGGCCGATGGGGATGGCAACGGCCAGACAAACAAAGAGAATCAGGCCCGTCGAAACAAGGATTGGGCCGATGCCGCCTTCCCGGCCTGCGTTTCGGGGCGATGTCGTGAGAAATTTCCAGGAGAGCAGATCGAAGCCGTGCCGGGCGATGTCACTCAAAAGCCAGAGAAAGGCCGCTGTCACCAGGAGCGCGGCCGTCCAGACGACAAGCGTTGCAAGCCATTCTTTTTTGTTTACAAGCGTGTCAGGCACGAACCCTCCCCCTGTTCAGCCTCTCTGAGAATAAGACGAGGGCCGCAATGATCGCCATCAGGACGAGCCCGCTTACAAAGAGGGCCGAGCGATGCTCCCCCATGGCATAGGCCATCTCAAGGGCGATATTTGCCGTGAGGGTTCGAATAGGGTCGAAAAGGCTATGTGGAATCTGCACCACGTTTCCGCTGACCATCAGGAGGGCCATTGTTTCTCCAAGGGCCCGCCCTACGGCCAATATCATGCTGGTTGTGAGTCCTGCCCTGGCTGCAGGGAGTGCGACCCCTGTTACAGTTGACCAGCGTGAAAGACCGAGTGCGGCGGCGCCCTGAAGGGTCTGCTGAGGGACGGCTGAGAGGCTGGCGTCTGCAAGCAGCGCGATCGTTGGGAGAATCATCAGGGCCAGAATCAGGATCCCTGCAAGAAGACTCGGGCCGGGAGGATGTATCCGGCCGATGATCGGAACGAGGACGACCAGGGCCCAGAAGCCATAGACCACCGAAGGGATGCCTGCCAGGAGTCCGATGAGCCTCCGGTAGATCCGGCCCAGAATCGGTGGGGCGTAGTAACGGATAAAAACTGCGGAGAGGACACCGAGGGGTGCGGCCAGAACGAGAGCTCCGAGTGTTGCCAGGAGGGTCCCCAGAAGCATCGGAGCAAGATTAAATGTTCCCTCGACAGGATGCCATGAGTCATCATTGAAAAACCGGAAAAGTCCGATTTCTTTCAGGGCGGGGAGGGCCTCGATAAAAAGAAAGGCAACGATGAACAAGACGACCATGCCGGAAATAGATGCGGCGCCTCGCAGCATCCAGAGGGTGATGGCCTCATTCCGTGACGGGGACAAAATACTGCTCCTCAATAAGGGGAATCCTCCCGGGAGAGCGGGCAAATTCGATGAAGGTGGCCGCGAGGCCTGCCGGGGGAGTTGTTGTGACCAGATTAAGGGGCCGCGCCAGAGGAAAGGTTCCCTGACGGACTGTTTTGGTAGAGGCTTCAATGCCGTCAATCGGGAGCAACTTGATCGGAACTCCGGTTGCGGCGTCATATTCGGCTGCGCCGACTGAAACATAAGCGACCGCGTTTACATTGCCTGCAACTGTTTTGATCCCCTGGGCGTTGTCGCCAATGACGACGTCTGCCTGGATATCCTGGTTTGAGATCTTTAGAAAGCTGATGAAGAGCTCCAGGGTAGAGCGGCCCTCTGCCTTATTGACGACGGTAATCGGTGCATCCTTACCGCCGAATTCTTTCCAATTTGTGACTTGGCCGGTATAGATCTTGATGATATCCCTACGGCTGAGCTTTGCGATGGGATTGTCCGCGTGGAGGATCATGGAGATGCCGTCTCCGGCGATGGTAAAGGCAAACAAGTCTGTTTCATCTCCATTCAGAGGACGTGAAACCATGCCGATATCGGCAAGGCCGCGGCGCGCGTCGGCAATTCCCCGTGAGGACCCTCCCGTCTGAACGTCAACACGGACCCCCGGATGTTCCTTTTCAAAGGCCTTTCCGATTTCAGTTGCAAGAGGGGCGACTGTACTCGATCCGGTGAGGATGAGTCGGGATGTTATATGTCTTAGAGACGGTGTTGTTCGCGGATCTATTGCCGTAAAGGGCCGGGACGATAAAAAAAGGACTCCGAATGCTGCAAGAGAGAGAAGTGCAAGGGCAAAACGCTTCATCGGTTTTTCCCTCTATTTCTGTTTTCAGGATGGGCCATCAGTCAAAATTCAACTTACAGCAGCCAAGGTTGATTGATTTTCCGGTTTGGGGCAGATCGACTCCCGGCGCCAGAGAATAGAGGACTGCTTTTCCATCCCGGATTGCTTCCACCAGACCCGCATCCCTGAGGACTTTCAGGTGATGGGAGAGGAGACTCTGATCAAGCCTGAGAACGTTGTTTAAGGCTGTAACATGTTTTGGTCCCTCCATCAAAATTTCCAGGACCGCGAGGCGGGTGCTGTCGGCCAGCGTTTTTAATTTATCGGCACAGGCTGGGTTGTGAGGCCTATTTTTCGCCATTAAAGACTCTGATTAAGACAATAGAGATGAGTTATTTTTCATATGAAATATTATTAATATCAAAAGAGTATGTCAAGTAAAATCGTTTCTTGCCCTCCTGACGCCCATATGATAAATTCAGCCCTGATCAAGGGAAATGATGAAGGGAAAGCAATGAAAAAAACGCCTCTCTATGGAATACATGTGGAATCAGGAGCGAAAATGGTTCCTTATTCCGGTTGGAAGATGCCCCTTTCCTATACCGGGGTGCCGGACGAGCATCGAAATGTCCGAAGCACGGCCGGACTCTTCGATGTCAGCCATATGGGGCGGTTTGAGCTCTCCGGAAAAGGGGCAGAGGCCTTTTTAGAGCAGATGACCCCGGGACCGATACACCGAATACAGAGGAGGGGGGCGCAATATTCAATGCTGCTCAAGCCGGACGGGGGCATCATTGACGACATCTATATATATAAAAAGGGCGTCGATCGCTTCTTGTTGATTGTAAACGCTGCCAACAGCGAAAAAGATTTCCGGTGGCTGAGCGAACATCTCCCTGCCGATTGTACATTTACGCTTCAGGATGTGACCTCTGAGACTGCGCTTGTGGCCTTACAGGGGCCGAAATCCTGGGAGATCCTGAGGAAGATTCTGCCGGAGGGGACGGATGAAATTCCGCTTCGCAAGTTTGTTGAGGCCGAAGCGCTTCCCGCTCCCGGGGCAAAGATGCTGATTGCACGGACTGGATATACGGGGGAGAAGGGCTATGAGCTCGTCATTCCAGGAGATGCGGCTGCAAAAATCTGGCTTGCCCTGTTGGAGGCCGGAGAGGGCACAGGCATCCGGCCGGTTGGATTGGGCGCGCGTGATACCCTCCGCCTGGAGATGGCCTATCCACTATATGGAAATGATATCGATGAGGCGACGATGCCGCTTCAGGCCGGCCTTGAGCGCTTTATCGACTTTGAAAAGGATTTTGTGGGTAAAGCGGCGCTGCTTGAAAAAAAAGAGAAAGGCCTCGATCAAAAATTGGTCTGTTTTGAGCTTTTGGCTGGTGGAATTCCCCGCTCGGGGTATCTGGTGTATTCCGACCAGAAGGAAGTCGGGAAGGTCACCTCGGGCAATTACTCTCCCTCGTTGAGAAAGGGGATCGGCATGGCCTATGTCGCGCTTCCTTTTAGTGAAGAGGGGGGAGAGCTCCTGATTGATATTCGCGGGAAGGTGGTCCCGGCTGTGATTATCAAAAAACCATTTTATAAGAAGAAAAGGTAATCTTTATGGAATACATTCCAAAAACAGCGGCGGAAGAAAAGGAAATGCTCGAAGAGATCGGAGCCTCTTCACTGGAAGATTTATTAGACATTCCCACATCGCTCCGGCTTGATCGGTCCTTAAACCTTCCGCCGTCGCTTTCTCAGCCTGCGCTCAGGCGAAAGATGTTGAAGCTCAGCCGCAAAAATGCCGAGTCAAGTTCAAGCCTCTCTTTTCTGGGAGGTGGAAGCTATGATCATTATGTCCCGAGTACTGTAGATCATGTCCTTCGCCGCTCCGAATTTTATACCGCATATACGCCTTATCAGGCGGAGATGAGCCAGGGACTTCTTCAGACAATTTATGAATATCAGACGATGATCTGCCAGTTGACCGGAATGGAGGTTGCGTGCGCATCGGTCTATGACGGGGCCTCGGCCCTGGCGGAGGGGGCCTTAATGGCAATCCGGAAGACGAAGCGAAAAAAGGTGCTGATCTCCCGGACAGTCCACCCACATTACCGCCAGGTGGTCGAGACCTACCTCTCCGGCCTGGAAGGAGTTGTACTGAAAGAAATTCCGCTGGACAGCGGACAGGTTTCCCTTCAGGCGCTTGAAGATTCAATGGATGACAGTGTCGCTGCCGTGTTGGTCCAGCACCCGAATTTTTTGGGTCAGTTGGAAGAAATGTCTAAGATTGCGCAATGGGTTCATGCTGAAGGAGGACTCCTTGTGATGGCCGTGGATCCAATCTCCCTTGGTGTTTTAAAGACGCCGGGTGAATATCAGGCAGATATAGCCGTTGGGGAAGGTCAGGCCCTGGGGAACGCGATTAGCTATGGAGGGCCCTATGTCGGTTTCTTTGCCACCCGGCGGGAGATGATCCGGCAGATGCCGGGACGGGTCGTCGGTGCGACCACGGATGCCAAGGGGAGACCAGGATTTTGCTTGACATTGCAGACGCGCGAGCAGCATATCCGCCGGGAGCGGGCGACCTCCAATATTTGCACAAATCAGGCCTTGAATGCGCTTGCTTCGGCCGTTTATATGGCGACTGTGGGACGGGAGGGTCTTCGTGAAGTGGCCCTTCTTTGTCTGGCAAAGTCGCATGCGGCCCAAAAGAAGATTCTTGAAATTCCAGACGTGTCAGCCTCTTTCGATGGCCCGTTTTTCAAAGAATTTGTGGTCCGTCTGCCGTATGCGGTTTCCAGCCTTTTAGAGGCGCTTTCCCGGGAAGGCCTCTTTGCCGGAATTGACCTGGGGGTCTATTATCCCGAACTTGAGAATCATCTTTTGATCTGTGTGACTGAAGAGCACGAAGCAGAAGAGATCGATCTCCTGGTAGAAAAATTACGTGCCGCTTCATAATCCATTAATGATAAAGTGTTGGGATAATGCATGGGGAACAAGCTTCTAAAATGAGGGAAATTGAGGTTGCAGATCGGATCACAAGAATTAGTGAAGCAAGACTCCTGGATCACATCAAGAAATTGGTAGGGACGAGGCATCCTACCGAAGCGCCGAAAGCACTTGATGCAGCAGCTGATTACATTTTGGGCCGGATGAGGCAGGTTGGTCTTGAAACGATTGAGGAATCTTTTGGAGGCGAAGAAGGGGACGCATTTGTTAATCTGATTGGTCGTCAGGCCGCGAGTTGTACCGATAAAGAGATTCTTGTCGTGGGAGCGCATTACGATACGGTTTGTGGTACTGATGGTGCGGATGATAATGCAAGTGGTGTGGCGGTCCTTCTGGAGGTGGCACGGATCCTTTCTCCGATGCGGGGGAGAAAGACGCTCCAGTTTGTTGCTTTTTCAATGGAGGAAGCGGGCTTCCTTGGAAGTGAGCATTTTGTAAGTGAGGTCTGCAGAGAGAAGATTCCTGTTTGGGGTGCCATCGTCCTGGAATGTGTCGGTTATATTGACCGCAGACCGGGATCGCAGCGAACTCCGGTGGGTTTTCCGTTTTCTCTCCCGGATTGCGGAGATTTTATCGGCCTGGCCGGAAATGAGAAGGCGGTACCGATCAAGGAAGCTTTTGAGTCGGCTGCTCTGCGTCATGGCCCCGCGCTTCCGGTGATCAGTTTACTGGTCCCCGGGAATGGCGCGCTTTTCCCGGATGCAAGGCGGTCAGACCATGTGCCTTTCTGGGATCAAGGCTATCGGGCTGTGATGCTGACAGATACCGCTGATTTTAGAAATCCACATTACCATCAAAAGAGTGATCGTTTGGAAACACTGGACATCCCTTTTATTTCAGCGGTCGCGCGGGCCTTGACCGCAGCGGTGATTGATCTTGCTGAATTGGGCCTCCCCAGGGGGGCAACTCAATGAAGAAGGAGATATACAAAGGAGATGCAATCCGGCTTTTTGTAGAATCGGTTGATCTTCCGAATGGAAGGACCATTGAACTGGATATTATTCGCCATCCGGGCGCATCTGCGGTTGTTCCGCTTCGAGATGACGGTGTAGTGATTTTAATCCGTCAATACCGATATGCGGCCGGGGGATATATCTATGAAATCCCGGCAGGAAAACTTTCAGCCGGAGAATCGCCTGAAACCTGTGCTAAACGGGAGGTCGAGGAAGAGATTGGCTACCGTGTTGAGCGTCTTGAAAAATTGACGACTATTTTTACAGTTCCCGGCTTTTGTGATGAACAGATTCATCTTTATCTGGGGACAGGCCTGACGCGCTGCGTTCAAAAGCTGGATGAGGATGAGGTGATTGAAATTGTTGAGATGCCTTTTCCTGAAGTGATAAAAAAAATAGAAGATCAGACGATTCGGGATGCGAAAAGTCTGGTGGCCTTGCAGATGGCTTACGCGCGCTATAACCATTAAGGAGAACCATGGCGGAACAGCTTATTTTTGAGAAAAGCGTAAAAGGTAGGCGGGGCGTGACCTTTCCGACTGAAGCGCTTGAGGGGTTCTCGGTCGATCAGGTGCTTCCGAAAGCGTTTCAACGGGAGATTCCCCTCCCGCTCCCGGAGGTCAGTGAGAACGAGTTGATGCGCCATTATACCCGCCTCTCTCAGGACAATTACGGGGTCGATACCGGGTTTTATCCGCTCGGGTCCTGCACGATGAAGTACAACCCTAAGATTAATGAAGATGTCGCTCGATTTCCAGGGTTCAGCCAGATTCATCCCCTCCAGCCGGAGGAAGCCTCTCAGGGAGCGCTCGAACTGATTTATAAGTTGGAGCAGATGTTGTCCGAAATTTCCGGCATGGCGGGTATTTCCCTTCAGCCTGCGGCGGGAGCCCAAGGGGAACTCAGTGGCATGCTGATTGCGCGGGCCTATCATCAGACGCAGGGTCGGCAACGGAAAAATGTGGTCATTCCGGATTCGGCCCACGGAACGAATCCAGCCAGTGCACATCTTGCCGGGTTTACGGTTCAAACGGTCCGGTCCAACCGCGAGGGTCTCCTTGACATTGAAGATCTGGCCAAGGTCGTAGACGAAGATACAGCCGCGCTGATGTTGACGAATCCCAACACGCTTGGATTGTTTGAAGGGAAGATCGAAGAAATTGCCCGAATTGTCCATGACGCGGGCGCGCTGATGTATCTTGACGGGGCAAACCTGAATGCCCTTCTCGGCCTGACGCGTCCGGGTGATATGGGTTTTGATCTTGTCCACTTTAATCTGCACAAAACATTCTCAACGCCGCATGGCGGCGGGGGTCCGGGGGCGGGACCGGTGGGTGTCGCAGCCCCCCTTATTCCTTATCTGCCCTTCCCGGTGATTCAAAAGAAAGAAAAACGCTATCTCCTGGATTCAAATCGCCCGCAGTCTATCGGTCGTGTCCACGGCTTTTACGGAAACTTTGGCGTTTTGGTCCGGGCCTACACTTACATCCGGCGCCTGGGTGCAACAGGTCTTTCGGCGGTCAGCCGGAATGCGATCCTTAATGCCAACTATCTAAAGAAAAAACTAAAAGCGCGCTATCCCGTTCCGATGGACCGCCCCTGCATGCATGAGTTTATCGTTTCTGCGAAGGCCTTCCGGGGGAAAGGCGTTCATGCCTGGGATATCGCTAAGCGCTTGGTTGACTACGGTTTTTATTCGCCCACCGTGAACTTCCCCCTCATTGTACCTGAGGCCTTGATGATCGAGCCGACAGAGTGTGAATCGCGCGAGATGCTCGATGCCTTTGTTGCCGCGATGCTTGAAATTCGCACAGAGATCGATCAAGCGCCGGAAAAACTTCTGGGTGCGCCCCATACCAGCACCGTTGGCCGTATGAACGAGGTACAGGCGGCTAAACAGCTTAATGTTCGGTATCAATCAAAAGAATCCTCCCGGTCCTAGACCGGAGACGGAGCAACTTATGCAGTCACATGATGTTTTAATTGTCGGCGCCGGACTGGCAGGTATGCGGGCCGCAGTCGCCATTCCTTCCCATCTTAATGTCGGGATAATCTCAAAGGTGCATCCGGTGCGGAGCCATTCTGTTGCGGCCGAGGGAGGGATCAACGCAGCGGTAAATGCTGAAGACTCCTGGAAATCGCACATGTATGACACCGTCAAGGGAAGCGACTGGCTGGGGGACCAGGACGGCATCGAGATCCTCTGCCGTTCAGCGCCAGGTGATATTATGGAACTGGAGCGAATGGGCGCCCTGTTCTCGCGTGACCCGGATGGGCAGATCTCCCAGCGGAATTTTGGCGGTCTCGAATTTCCCCGGACCTGTTATGTTGCCGACAGAACCGGCCATGCCCTGGTCCACCTTCTTTACGAACAGCTCATGAAGCGGGGGGCTCATGTATACGAGGAATGGTACGTTACCTCACTTGTCGTGGAAGAAGGTCGTTGCTGCGGAGTGGTTGCCCTCAATCTGTTGACAGGCGAACTTTCAGTGATTCGTGCCAAGGCGGTGATTCTCGCGACGGGCGGCTACGGGCGCGTTTATCTCATCTCAACAAATGGTCTGATCAACACCGGGGACGGGATGTCTATGGCATACCAGGCCGGACTTCCACTCCAGGACATGGAATTTGTCCAGTTCCACCCGACCACGCTGAAAGATTCCGGGATCTTAATTACGGAAGGTGCGCGTGGGGAGGGGGGCTATCTCTTCAACTCCCGGGGAGAGCGCTTCATGGAACAATACGCCCCAACTGCGATGGAGTTGGCCTCCCGGGATGTTGTATCACGTGCGGAATACCAGGAAATTATGGAAGGGCGGGGTGTGGACGGCTGCGTGATGCTGGATTTGAGGCATCTCGGGAAGTCTATCATTATGGAACGCCTCCCTCAAATATGGGAGTTGTCTCTGACTTATGCGGGCGTCGATCCGGTAGAGGCGCCGATTCCAATCTGCCCGGGAGTACATTATTCGATGGGCGGCATCCCGACGAATACCCGTTGTGAAACACCCATGCCGGGACTCTATGCTGCCGGGGAATGTGCCTGCGTTTCAATACATGGCGCAAATCGTCTCGGGGGAAATGCGCTGATGGAGACAATTGTATTCGGGCACCGGGCCGGGCGCTATGCGGCTGAATATGCGGAGCGGACAAAACAGATCGATTTTTCGGATCAGGTGCTGGAGCAGGATCGGGACCAAATTGCATCACTGACTTCCCGAAAGGGTGGCGAGCGGGTTGGCTCAATCCGGACAGAGATCGGGACCATCATGATGGAACACTTTGGAATCCTCCGAAACCGCACACGGATGGAGGAGGGAATGCAGAGACTGAAGGGGGTTCGGTCCCGTCTAAAAAATATCTATCTTCAAGATCAGGGAAAGATCTTTAACCTCGAACTGGTGGACGCCTTGCAGCTGTTCTCGATCATGGATCTTGCGGAGGTCATTGCGGCCGGCGCTTGTTCCCGTGAAGAATCAAGAGGCGCACACTCCCGCACGGACTTCACGGAGCGTAATGATCAGCATTGGATGAAACATACCCTTGCTTACCAAAGTGATCAGGGTCCACGCCTGGACTATTCCGATGTGAGTATTACCCATGTTCCCCCGACGGAGCGGAAATATTAAGCTAAAACGCACTATAATCCGTAAGAGTGGGAAGATAAAGCTATTTTCTAACAATTTTACCTGTTCCAGCTCTTTCCTTCTTGGGCATATTTGGTTATAACTGTCATGTAACGGTCCAATACACCCCTCTTTTTCTTGTAATCCGAAGGAAGTCATGGCAGGAACGACTTATAAGGGCTCCGGTGTTGATATTGAGGCAGGGGATCGTTTTGTCCGGGAAATTTCTCCTCTTGCGCGGTCAACCTTCCGGCCGGAGGTCTTAACCGGCCTCGGAGGATTCTCCGGGCTCTTTGGACTCCGCGCGAAGAAGTACAAGAATCCGATTCTGGTATCCGGAACGGACGGCGTCGGGACAAAGTTGAAGGTGGCTTTCATGGCAAATCGCCACGACACGGTCGGAATTGATCTTGTGGCGATGTGTGTTAACGATATCATCGTTTCCGGCGCGGAACCTCTGTTCTTTCTGGATTATCTAGCATGTGGGAAACTGCTTCCGAAAAAAATGCTGGCGGTCGTGAAAGGAATCTCCGAGGGATGCCGACAGGCAGGTTGCGCCCTGCTTGGCGGAGAAACGGCTGAAATGCCTTCTTTTTATCCAAAAGGGGAGTATGATCTGGCGGGATTTGCCGTCGGTGTTGTTGAAAAGAGAGAGATCATTCACGGCAAAAAGATCCGGCCAAAAGACCTTTTAATCGGGCTAGCCTCTTCCGGTCTTCACAGCAACGGGTATTCTCTTGTTCGCAAGGTCTTTTTTGAGAAGAAGGGGATGAGGATCCAGGATCGGCTGCCGGACTTGAACCAGACTCTGGGGGAGGAATTGCTGACGCCCACCACCATTTATGTAAGGGCTATTCAGAAGCTGAAACAGAAAATTAAAATTAAGGGGGCCGCACATATTACCGGCGGAGGGTTAACCGGGAATATACCGAGGGCACTTCCTGAGGGCTGTGCCGCCCTGATTCGGCGGGATCAATGGAAGATCCCTCCCATCTTTGAAATCCTGAAGAAATCAGGACGGATCGATTCGGAAATGATGTATAGCTACTTTAATATGGGAATCGGCATGGTTCTGGTTGTTTCTCCGGGGGACCTGGACAAAGCGCTGCCCCTTCTTAAAAGACTCCGACAGGAGGCTTTTGTGATCGGGGAGATCATTCGCGGGGACCGGGAGGTGCGCTATGTCTGATGCCGGATCGGTCGAGATCCCCTCTTCTTCCGGGAACCCTTTGGTGCTCGGGGTCCTTGCCTCGGGCCGCGGCAGTAATCTTCAATCGATCCTTGAGGCGATTGATTCGGGGCAGCTGAACGCGAGGATCAGTGTCGTTCTGAGCAACAAGAAGGAAGCAATGGTCCTGGAGCGTGCAAAGCAGAAGAACATTCCAGCCCTCTGTGTCGATCCCTCCGGTTTTCCCGACAGGGAAACATATGATGCCGAATTATCCCGCTTACTCAAAGCCCACCAAGTAGATCTGGTTATTCTGGCCGGATATATGCGTTTGCTTACGGGAGTGTTGATCAATAACTATCCTTCCCGCATTATCAATATTCACCCCAGTCTCCTCCCTGCTTTTCCGGGATTACATGCACAGCGGCAGGCCCTGGCCTATGGGGTAAAGGTGAGCGGTTGTACAATCCATTTTGTTGATGAGGAAATGGACCACGGACCCATAATTGCGCAGACGGCTGTCCCTGTTCGGGAAAGTGACACGGAGGCGTCCTTGTCAGAGCGGATTCTTCAGGAAGAACATCGGCTTTTTCCTAAAGTAATCCAGTTTTTTGCCGATAGAAGTTTGGGGATTGATGGTCGAAATGTCCATATCTCCCGGAAATCTGATCATGGTTCAGAATAAGTCTTCCATAAAGAGGTCTTTATGATTTGTCCGGTCTGCGGCTGCCAACAGCGGGAAGCGAGTAAGTGCATACAGTGCTATACTACACTGGTTCCGGAAGAGGATACGGGAGGCGAATTCGAGGTTTCCTTAGAAAATAGGTCTGTCATCCCTCCACCGGAAGACGTCCCGCTTGAGGAATCTCTCCCCCGGCCTGTTGAGAAAAAGGTAAGTCCCCCCCCTGAACCGCCTGTTGAACAGCCTGTGGAGAAAAAAGCGAGCCGCCCCGTTGAACCGTCTTTTGTTGAGGTGAAGTCACGTAAAAAAGTGCTCAAGGCAAAGGCTGCGCCAAAGGTTGAAGCGGTTGTTGGCGAGAAAAAAACGCCTTCCCCCGAAGCGCTCCCGCCCAAGCCTATAGGAGAAAAACCACCTCGCCGGATTGCGGCGAGCAAAACCGTGATTCGAAAGGAAAAGAAGCATCCAATTCTTGTGACGACGACCCAGAGAATTGAAGGAAAACGGATTACCAGTTATTTTGGTTTGATCAGCGCCGATATTATCATCGAATTGGGTGAGGCCTCGTCGCATTCTGATCAGAGTGGAAAATCGGTGAACGCGCATTATCGGGGAGAGCTCAAAAAGGGCATGTTGACCGTTCTTCGGGATTTGCGTGGAGAAGCGGCCTTATTAGGAGCAAACGCTGTGATTGCGACATCTTTTAATTTTCAAAAAATGGATCTTCAGGCGCTTCTTGTGTCTGCAGTCGGAACTGCCGTCCATATGGAGGATAGAATATGACATACGAAGAATATGTTGAGTTGTCAGGGGTTTACATCAGAGAGAAAAATTGGGACAAGGCCATGGTTTCACTCACACATGCCCAAAAACAGCTTTCCAAGAAA
This sequence comes from Nitrospiria bacterium, assembly GCA_046756865.1. Taxonomy (GTDB): domain Bacteria; phylum Nitrospirota; class Nitrospiria; order SBBL01; family JAADHI01; genus DUAG01. The sequence continues at coordinate 13,924 of JBHHXE010000015.1, forward strand.
GGGAGCAAATCTGTACCGCCTCAATTTCTTTCTCTCTATGGATTCTGCCTCGCAATGGGGGGACGGCACACCAACAAGGGGATTCAATATTGTGAACGCGCCGTTTCCATCGAGCCCTTTCGGCCGCAGTCTTTTTATTACCTCGGGATGGCCTATTTAAAGGGGGGTAATAAACAGAAGGCGATATCGACTTTCTACAAAGGCTTAAGAATAGATGAGGGGCATCCCGGCATTAAAGAGCAGTTGCGTAAACTTGGCGAGCGCAGAGGGCCGCTTCTACCGTTTCTCCCTAGGCAAAATATCCTGAACAAGACCATCGGGAAGATGACTGTTGGAAGTAAACGCTGAGCTTCTCTGCGATTCAGTATTCTTATAAATGTGGGACGGTATTCCTGGAAATTGACATTTTGGGAGAAATGGATTAACCTCCTCACCTGTTTGCATGGTCTAAGGGGGCTGTAGCTCAGATGGGAGAGCGCCTGGTTCGCAATCAGGAGGTCGGGAGTTCGATCCTCCCCAGCTCCACCAATAAAGTAATCGTTTAAGAGGCTTTGCCTCACTCCATGATCACTGAGCGTTATTGATTTGAAGCGGACATCGCTTCCTTGTTTTGCCTGGGCATGGTTTTGAAGCATTCTTTCCTGGTCCGGGGACGATATCTTTCCGATTATTTCAGGTCATTTTGTCTCTCAGTCCTGTGAGCCAGAGTGAAATGTTGCAATCCCTGAACATAAAAACGATCAAATCATCCCTCCATTTTCCAACAATCAATTTTGGTCTCTATCTCCGGTATAAGGTGGTCCACTCTTCTCTGGCAGTGCCAAAAAAGATCCCAGACACAGAACGAAAAGGATTGCGCTCGCTGTCCATGTTTAATGTATTCAGAAAAATTCCGATAAGAGGTAAAGGGTGTCAGACTCACCTCCTGCAAGAAAGCTTTTGTTCCGGAGTAATGGGTTTGTTTTGCTGTAGAGGGGGAGGGTTTGAGTCATTTTCCGGAAATTTCCGGAAAATTTAAGGAAATCGTGAAGCGGGATGTGCATGATGCGCTTCCTGGGCGGTTAAGGATTTTGTCAGGTGTTAAAGACTTCCATCATTAAAAAACAAATCACGGGACTGGCTGGTTTTCTGCTTTGTGGCTTCGCCTTATCCCATCTGACTGGAAACCTCCTGCTCCTGGTGTCGGCGGAAGTTTTCAACCGTTACGCCCATGCGCTTATTTCCAATCCTTTTATTTATGGGATCGAGCTGACGCTGTTCTTCATTTTTTTGATTCATATGATGTTGGCGATGCATTTGCAGAGGAAAAACCGGGCCGCCCGACCCGAGAAATATGTAATGCGAAAAAGAACAGGGAGAGGTGCAACCATTTCGTCATCCAGCATGGCATATACGGGGACTATATTGCTTGTGTATCTTATTTTTCACATCTGGCATCTAAAATTTGGGCCTGACTATCGTGTTTCATACAATGGTGTTGAAATGAGAGATCTTTATAAACTTGTTCTGGAATACTTTGCGAATCCCCTCAGTGTGGGATTATATGTTCTTGCGATGGCCGCTTTTGGATCGCATCTCAGTCACGGTTTCTGGTCTATTTTTCAATCGATAGGGTTCAGTCATGCGAAGTATACGGTAACCTTGAGACGCTTATCCATCGGTTTTGGGATTATGATGACAATCGGGTTTTCTATTCTGCCGATCTGGGCTCATTTGAAAGGAGTTCAGTAATGTCGGTCAATAAATTGGATGGCAGGGTTCCGTTAGGGGACATCCGAAATATCTGGGACAGACACCGTTTCAGCATGAACCTTGTGAACCCATCCAACAGGCGAAAATATAAGGTCATTGTGGTTGGCACCGGACTGGCTGGCGGTTCGGCGGCAGCGACTTTAGCCGAGCTGGGTTATGAAGTCGCTTCCTTTTGTCTTCAAGACTCTCCAAGGCGGGCGCATTCCATTGCGGCCCAAGGGGGCATCAATGCTGCCAAAAATTATCCCAATGACGGCGATTCAATCTGGCGGCTGTTTTACGATACCGTTAAAGGAGGAGATTTTCGTTCTCGTGAAGCCAATGTTTACCGTTTAGCCCAGGTCTCAAACAACATCATCGATCAGTGTGCGGCGCAAGGGGTGCCCTTTGCGCGAGAATACGGCGGCACTCTGTCAAATCGCTCTTTCGGCGGTGCGCAAGTTTCAAGAACCTTTTACGCGAGAGGACAGACTGGACAACAGCTTCTTCTGGGCGCCTATTCCGCGATGATGAAGGAGGTTTCAAAAGGGCACATCAAGGTTTATACCCGAAGAGAACTGGTTGAGCTTGTCATTATCCACGGTAAGGCAAGAGGGATTATTACAAGGAATATCATCACCGGGGAATTGGAAAAATATTCAGCAGATGCGGTGTTGCTCTGCACCGGAGGCTACGGAAATACTTACTTCTTATCAACGAACGCCATGACCTCGAATGGGTCCGCGGCATGGAAGGCTTATAAAAAGGGGGCTTACTTTGCAAATCCCTGCTACACGCAAATACATCCGACCTGCATCCCTGTTCATGGAGAAAATCAGAGCAAACTAACTCTGATGAGTGAGTCTCTGCGAAATGATGGACGGGTTTGGGTTCCAAAAGCCCGGAATGACAAGAGAAGAGCTGTCGATATTCCGGATACCGAAAGAGATTATTACCTGGAAGAAAAATATCCCTCCTTTGGAAATCTTGTTCCAAGAGATGTTGCCAGTCGAAATGCAAAGCTCGTTGTTGACGACCAGAGGGGTGTTGGAGAAACGGGTGTTGCCGTTTATCTTGATTTCCGGGATGCCATCAAGCGTGAAGGGGAGGATGTCATCAAACAAAAATACGGGAACCTGTTTGAAATGTACGACCGGATTACGGATGAGGACCCCTATCATAGGCCCATGAGAATCTATCCTGCCGTTCATTACACAATGGGTGGGCTTTGGGTGGATTATAATTTGATGACCTCTATCCCCGGCCTGTTTGCGTTGGGTGAATGTAATTTTTCCGACCACGGATCGAACCGCCTGGGGGCATCGGCCTTGATGCAGGGTCTCGCCGATGGCTATTTTATTATCCCCTACACGCTCGGAAACTATCTTGTGGCAGCCCATGCCAATGAAGATGTTATCGAAACCGACCATCAGGCTTTTGACCAGGCGATACAATCTGCGAAAGATCGCTTTTCACAACTGCTCAACATCGGCGGATCGCGGTCCGTCGATACTTTCCATAAGGAGCTGGGCCACTATATGTGGGAATATGTTGGAATGGCCCGAAACGAGGAGGGTTTAAAAAAAGCCATTGATCAGATTTCCGATTTAAGGTCACAATTTTGGAAAGACGTGAAGGTCATCGGTACAGATGTCGGCGTGAATATTGAATTGGAAAAGGCCAATCGCGTCGCGGATTTCCTGGAGTTGGGTGAGTTGATGGCGCGTGATGCCTTGGAGCGAAAAGAGTCTTGCGGCGGGCACTTCAGAGAGGAACATCAGACGGAACAACATGAAGCCCGAAGAGATGATCGGAATTTCAGTCACGTTTCGGCCTGGGAATTTAAGGGCGTGGATAATGTTCCCGAAAGGCATATTGAAGAATTGGTCTTTGAACACATCCCTTTGAGTCAAAGATCTTATAAATAGATGCGGCAAGTCAGTGTGGAAATAAACACGAGAGAGTTGCATGAGTGAAGCTAAAAAAATGACCCTAAAGCTAAAGATTTGGCGGCAGGAAAATACACACGCAAAAGGATGGATGGCAGACTACGTTCTTTCCGGGGTTTCGCCGGACATGTCTTTTCTTGAAATGCTTGATCGACTGAATGAACAGCTTATTTCAGAAGACAAAGACCCCGTCTCTTTCGATCATGATTGCAGAGAAGGCATTTGCGGAATGTGCTCACTAGTGATCAATGGGCAGGCCCATGGGCCGGAAGCCAAAACAACAACTTGCCAGCTCCACATGCGTAAATTTCACGAGGGCGATACCATAGTAATCGAACCTTTTAGAGCGAGGGCTTTTCCTGTCCTGAAGGATCTCATGGTGGATCGCTCAGCTTTTGATGAAATTATTTCCGCAGGGGGATTTATTGATATCGCTACGGGGTCTGCGCCGGACGCGAATGCAATCCCGGTCAGTAAAACCAATGCTGATCTTGCAATGGATGCCGCGGCCTGCATAGGCTGCGGTGCTTGTGTCGCGAGTTGTAAGAATGCCTCGGCCATGTTATTTGTCTCTTCAAAAATATCGCACCTAAGCTTTCTTCCGCAGGGGCAGGTGGAGGCAAATAAGCGTATACTGAGTATGGTCACAAAGATGGATGAACTGGGTTTTGGAAGTTGCACGAATGAAGCAGAGTGTCAGGCCGTTTGTCCAAAGGGAATCAATATCTCCAATATCGCCCGCATGAACAGGCAGTATCTGAGGGCTTCCGTTCTCAGTGAGGAGTCCGAGAGTTTGGAGTGTCTGGAGGAGGGAAGTCATTGAAGGCTTGTTGCTCCTTTCAGTTTCAGTCATTTTCCGTTTTTGGTATCGGGGGTGACATCACCTTGAGGCAGAATCTGGTAAAATGTAGTACTAGGTGTTCGCAGCAAACAAAGAAACGGGAGCGTATAAAGGATAGACGGTTTCGAAGTTAAACCCGGAGCAAAGGAATACAATGCTTTTTACTGTACTACGCAGGAATATCCTCACCCGGCCCATTTTTCGGTGGGCCAAAAATATTCTGCCGAGTATTTCTGAAACAGAAAAAGAAGCACTGGAAGCAGGGGATGTTTGGTGGGATGCGGAATTGTTTACCGGGAATCCGGACTGGCAAAGACTGCTTGATACGCCGCCTGCAAAGCTAAATGAAAAAGAGCAGGCATTCCTGGACGGTCCGGTGGAAGAGCTCTGCGGTATGCTGGACGAGTGGAAAATTAACCATGTGGTCCTGGGCCTTCCGGAGAATGTTTGGGACTTTCTTCGCAAGAATAAGTTTTTTGCCATGATTATTCCTGAAGCCTTTGGCGGGCTGGAATTTTCCGCCTATGCCCATTCTGAAGTGATTAGGAAAATCGGTACCCGTTCTCTTGTTGCTGCTGTAACCGTCATGGTCCCGAATTCCCTGGGGCCCGGCGAGCTTCTGATTCAATTTGGTACAAAAGCCCAACAGGATTATTGGCTTCCGCGTCTCGCCAATGGGGATGAAATCCCCTGTTTTGGGCTTACGAGCCCAAAAGCCGGGTCAGACGCCGCATCAATGGTGGATAACGGCGTTATCTGCGAGGGCACATTCAAAGGGAAAAAAGTGACGGGCATTCGCCTGAATTGGCACAAGCGCTATATCACTTTGGGGCCTGTCGCTACCGTCATGGGACTGGCGTTCAGGCTTTTTGACCCGGAGCATCTTCTTGGCGAACACGATGACCTTGGCATTACGGTTGCGCTTGTCCCTACAGATCTGGAAGGCATTGAGATCGGCCGCCGCCATTTACCCGCAGGTCAGATGTTTCAAGTTGGGCCAAATTGGGGCAAGGATGTTTTTATTCCGGTCGATTATATTATCGGTGGAGAGGCGCAAATTGGAAAAGGCTGGAAAATGCTGATGACGGCGCTTGCTGCAGGGCGGGGAATATCCCTGCCTTCACTTTCAGCGTCCAATACCGCATTTTTTGCACGCACGACCGGGGCCTACGCCCGTGTCCGGGAGCAATTCGGTGTTCCCATCGGGAAATTTGGAGGCGTACAGACGCTCCTGGGCCGTATGGCCGCGAGTGCCTATCTGGTTGATGCTGCCCGGAAGCTTACCTGTGCCGGACTGGATGAAGGCTACAAGCTGGCAGTTATTTCCGCCATCATGAAAGCGCACGCAACCATCCGCATGCGGGATTCTGTAATTGATGCGATGGATGTGCATGCTGGCAAGGCTGTGATAGACGGCCCATCCAATTATATTGGCCAACTCTACAAAGCACTTCCCGTTGCCATCACGGTGGAAGGGGCGAATATTTTAACGCGGAGCCTGATGATTTTCGGCCAAGGGTCTATTCGCTGCCACCCCTGGTTACTAAAAGAAATGAGAGCCCTGGAAGAAAAAGACAAAAGCCTGGCGCTGGCCGATTTCGATAAAGCCTTCTGGCGTCACGTTGGGCACGCCTTCAAAACACTGGGCCGAGCTTGGTTGGGCTGTTGGAGTAAGGGACGGATTGCGCCTGCTCCATCCGTTCCGGATAATGTTCGACCTTATTATAAAAATATGAGCCGCTATGCGGCTGCTTTTGCCCTGGTGTCGGATATCGCCTTCCTGACCCTTGGGGGTAGCCTGAAAAGAAGAGAAATGCTTTCAGCCCGTCTGGGCGACATCCTCTCAGAGCTTTATCTGCTCTCTGCGGTTTTAAAGCGTTGGGAAGATGATGGGCGCAAGGAAGATGATCTACCCTTGGTGACCTACTGTATGGAAGAAGGTTTCGCGACAATAGAGTCACGGATTTCCTCCATATTAAGAAACATGCCAAGCAGGCCTTTCGCCGGCTTGGTCCGTCTGGTTACTCAGCCTTTCGGTCCCTGCCTCCACGGCCCCTCTGATACCTTGATCAAAAAATGCGCAGCACTATTGCTGGAACCTTCGGAAACGCGTGAGCGTTTGACCGCAGGATTGTATTTAGGCCATGAGGGTGGCCCTGTAAATACCCTGGAAAAGACCTTCGAATTGGTACTGGAAACAAAATCTCTTCGGGAAAAAATGAGAAAGGCCGAAATCGATGACATCGAAGAAGCACAGAATAAGGGGGTATTGACCGACATCGAAGCCAAAAAGCTGAAGGAAACGGATGAGGCCATAGAAAAGACAATCGCTGTAGACGATTTTGCCCCGGAAGAATTGGTTGGTCTCAAAGAGACCGTGCATGAGTAGCAGAGAAGGTGACTGTTCAGCATGCCTGGATAAGTCTTCGGGGTAAGGTGCGAGAAGCACAGGATTGCAGCGAATGGGACAATTCGCGAGGATTTGAATATCGGTACTAGAGCCTGGAGGAAGGGACGGGCGTGCTGGATAGTTACCCAAAAATTTGTTATGGCTTAGTTCTGCCCGGCGGAAGTGCACGCGGAGCTTACCAGGTTGGGGTCTTGAAGGCCATTTCCGAATTTATGCCGGAAGATCGTTGTCCTTTTGATGTGATGACCGGTACATCTGTCGGGGCAATTAATACGGTGTTTGTTGCCAGCAGGGCCCATGCCTTTAGAGAAGGTATGAAGCAGATGGAAGTGCTCTGGGCAGGTCTTCATGCCGAAAAGGTTTACAATACCGGCTTTCTTGTGTCCCTAAGGACAGCGCTGCATTGGATCGCGGCCCTGGTTTTCATGGGGCTTGGAAAACATAATCCGATTGCCTTGTTGGATAACGGGCCTTTGGAAGAGCTCCTGGAGCTGGAGATTGATTTTGAAAATCTCAGGAAGAATATTAGTGAGGGGTTGATCCGGGCAGTCGGCATATCCGCATCCAGTTACGCGCACAGTCGTGCGGTTACCTTTTTTCAGGGGCACAAAGATATCGAGGAGTGGGAACGTAAACGGCGGGACGGGAAACGGGCTGAGTTGACAGCACATCATCTGGCCGCTTCTGCGTCCCTGCCCTTCATGTTTTGCGCCAAAAGTATTGATGGAGAGTATTTTGGTGACGGTTCTCTGCGGCTGAATGCACCGCTCAGCCCTGCGATTCACCTGGGCGCTAGCCGTATACTGGTCATCGGTATTCGGGACAAAAAGCCGGATTTTAACCCTGAAGATAGTAAAGATAACCACCACCCTACGCTCGGAAGTCTGGCAGGGCACCTGCTGGATATTGCCTTCAGTGACAATCTGGATGCTGATATTGAAAGGCTGCGCCGTATTAACAAAACGCTGTCATACATGGATAATACACAGCGGGAAAAAACAGAGATGAAATGTATTGATATTATGCAGGTGCAACCCTCTGAAGATATCCGCGAGATCGCAGGGCGCTATCTTCATGAACTACCATGGACGCTACGGATGCTGATTCGCGGGGTTGGCGGTCAGGACGAGGACTGGCGCCTGCCCAGCTACTTTTTGTTCGAATCGGGCTTCACGAAAGAGCTGATCAAGCTCGGCTATAAAGATGCAATGGCACAAAGAGATGAGTTGACAGCTTTTTTTGACCAGGAAAGAGCTGTCGCCGTCTCTTGAGCCTGGATAGTGCGGGAAGAGGCGGGAGAGGTGCAGAGCAGAATTTTAGACATGGGGCCACGAAGGGACGCCATCGCCCACAATCTCCCTGTCTTTTCCCGGTAAGCTTCGAGGACGAGGAGAAGAGGAAGTCATAAATTAAGTTCCCTGATTGTCGGGTTAAACTTCGGATCACTCAGTATTTCACTGAGGGTCACCGGAGAGCGGACGCCCACCTTATCAGTTTAGGCCTACCCTACGAGATCCACATCACCCCTCTTGGCCCTGAGACAATCAGCTTCATCTACGACTCCAGACATCTCCGGGGACCTGTCTGAAGTCACTCCTGGTTTATTTGACCCTCATTCCGCGATTGCGGAATGAGAAACCGCCGATTCGCCTGAAAAGACTGCGTTATCGGCCAAAGGTCTCCTCACCGTACGGGTGAGTACGCCTCCGTCGCCCTTATGGCCTCTGGCCTTGTCTTTTAGACAACTTGACGGTTTACCCCAAGAGCAATCGCTGATCTTGGGTAAAATCCTATTTTAGGATGATATGAAAGGCTTTGGGAAGTGAAGAGGTTTGAGATGCTAAACTTTGCCGCAAGGGAGGTGGTAAGGTGATTTATGGGCTTGTCAGGGCACCCGTTCTTTTGTAATCCACTGGTCAATCCGTTCTTTTACTTTGTTGATGGGGATAGCGAATCCGATCCCCTGGCCGGAGGCGACGATTGCGGTATTAATCCCGATGACCCGACCGGCGATGTTTAGAAGTGGGCCCCCGCTGTTTCCGAAGTTAATCGAGGCATCAGTCTGAAGAAAATTTTCCTGATCGGTCACACCGATATTGTTTCGGCCTGTGGCGCTGATGACCCCCACGGTGACGGTCCGGTCGAGTCCGAAGGGGTTTCCGATGGCGATGGCCCACTCTCCCACATCGATTTGTGCTGAATTTCCAAGCAGGGCAACTGGGAGGTTTGGCTCATGGGGAATCTTAATCATAGCGAGGTCTGTTTTCTCATCCTTGGCAATAATTTCTCCGATAAATTCTCTGCGGTCAGAGAGCTTGACCGTGATCTGATCTGCATCTGAGATCACATGATGATTGGTTAAAATGTAGCCTTCTTGACTGATGATGAATCCGGAGCCGAGGCTCTTTTGCCGGAATTGACGCGGGGGAGGTTCTGTAAAGAGATCCTCCAGAAAACCACGAAAGAGGCCAAGACCATCAGAAGCGGAACTTTTGGGGTGGCGGACAAAGTGAATGGAACTGATATTCACGACGGAGGGAATGACTGTTTTCGCAACCCGCACAAAGGCCCTCTCGGTAATTAGAAGTTCCCTGGCCGGGATGGCTTCTATGGGTTCATCGACAGACGAAGGGATCTGAATAGAAGTTGGGACAGGCGTGTGGGTGGTGGCCTCATTGCTACAGGCAGCGAGCGAGAGAAAAAGTAAGGGTAAGAGGAGTGCTTTCTGGAATCTCCTGTATCCCCTGACGTGTATCTTCATCGCAAAGGATTCTCCAGCAAGAGTTTGTACTCGATACTATCCACGAGGGCTTGCCAACTGGCCTCGATGATGTTTTCCGAGACACCGACCGTTCCCCATTTTTTGTGACCGTCTCCGGACTCGATCAGGACCCGAACCCTTGAACCGGTCCCTTCAGAGGCGGTTAAGACACGGACTTTGTAATCCAGAAGTTTTACATTTGAAAGGACGGGATAAAATTTTTCTAGGGCCCGGCGCAGGGCATGGTCCAGTGCATTGACCGGCCCATGTCCGATGGCCGCGGTATGTTCAATCCGTCCATTGACATTAACCCGAACCGTTGCCTCCGAGATCGCAGCCTCATGATCGTCCCTTTTTTCGACTGTTACCCGGAATCCTATCAGGCGGAAGAAGCGCTTATGTTTTCCTAGGGCTTTCAGCATCATCAACTCAAAGGACCCTTCTGCTCCCTCAAATTGAAAGCCCTGGTGTTCCAGATCTTTGAGATTGTTCAATATCTCGATGATCTTCGGGTCATTTGCGGAAAGGGGGAGCTTGTACTCTTTTGCCTTTTCCAGAAGACTGCTCCGTCCGGCATAATCCGAAATCAATATCCGCTGTCGGTTTCCGACTTTTCCTGGCGGAACGTGCTCGTAGGTCTCAGGATTTTTGCGGACAGCATGGACATGAATGCCGCCCTTATGCGCAAAGGCCGCCTCCCCGACGTAAGCTTGATGCTTGTTGTGGGGAAGATTCGAAATTTCACTCACGTAGCGTGAGACATCACGAAGCCGTTTGAGCTGTGGCATGGAAATACAGCCGATTTTCATCTTCAGCTTCAGGTTTGGAAGAACAGAGCATAGGTTGGTGTTCCCGCAACGCTCTCCGAATCCGTTGATCGTTCCCTGGACTTGGTTAGCGC
>JBHHXE010000016.1:0-24011 GCA_046756865.1 Nitrospiria bacterium
TTTGGCCTTCTATACCGGGAAGAACACGAAGGGGTAGGTCACGACGATGACCCCGTCAAAGAGCTTCGGAAACTTCCACCGTTTGATGCGTCTGGAGAGCGCCTTCTCCAGTTTGGCATGGCCCATGCTGCTGTTGACCACACGTGTCTCAATAACTTTTCCGTTCTCGTCAATGGAAAACTCTACGGTTACCGTCCCTTTCAGGATGGGATTGGACCGGAGCTCTTTGTTATAGAGGTAGACCAGGCCCCCCTTATATTTTTCAACAACGCGTGCGATGGCATCGTAGTCAATCGCTGCCGTCCCTGAACCATTCCCCCTGAGACGAACGCCCACTCCGCCCCCAAGTCCGTGGCTCGCTCCTCCGGTACCGCCCCCGCCTCCGGACCCGCTAAGATGGGTAACAGAGACTTTTTCCCGCTTTGCAAGCTTCACCCTGTCTTTTTTCTTAAGTGTCCCTAATTTTGCAATCTTCTTATCCGCAATTCTGGTTTTTGTGGAACCACTTTTCGTGACCGCCGGGCGACGGCTTCCTTTCCGTGCGGGGGCTGTAATAACATTGGCCTGGGTGAGCGCTTTGTCCAGACGCGTGTCCTCCATAATACTGTCAAGGTTTCCAGAAACCTCTGCTCCGACCAGGGAGGCCAGAAGACCACTCTTTTTGACAATCTCCCGGTTCCGCTGCGAGGTGGAAGCCAGGGGTGGTTTTTTCTTGACTATTTTTCTTTTTAAAACCTTTTTCTTGGGTGCACCCTTCGGTTTATTCTTGGGTTTTCCTTTAGGCTTGACCATCGGCTTCGGTATGATTTCCTTTGAAACCGGAGGGGCTGGAGGCGCCTTCGGCGGCTCCAGGATCAACTTGGCCACCCGCTTTGGGAGATCCCGAATATCCATCGGTTTAGGGATCGGAAGTTTGACCACAGCAAGGACAAAGCTCAACACAAGATAGAAGCCCAGAGAGTACCGAAGCGTCTTCCGGAAAAGGACTTCTTCCTGACATGCAAGATAAGACATCAAAATCCTCCTTAACCCAAAGCTTTCTTCGTCACCGCCAGGGCGATGTTCGGAAATTTCGCTTGTGCACAGGTACTCATCACTTTTTTCAGAAGCCGGAATGGAATATTCCGATCCCCCATTACGGTGATTTTTCCGGAAAATTTTACCGATGCGTTCTGGCTGGCCAGGTAGCGGGTCTGCTCCGCAAGCCGGGTCAACGCTTCCTTAACCGGTTGAAGAATCGAACCTTTCATCTTGATCGCCTCCCTAACATCCATAACCGGCTTTCCTTCAACAAGGATTTCGTTCTCAGTCACCATGATAATCACCGTCGGAGAAGGATTATCACGCGAGGTTGAGGCCGGAAGGTTCAATTGTTCCGAAGTCGGAAGGGCCAGCCCTTCATCTCCCATCTGCATCAGAAGAAAGAGAAGCAGGATGGTGAAGATATCCATTAGACTGGTCAGTGAAAGCTGAACGGCAGGACTTCGCCTCTCCTTCCTGTGCAAGGATCTCATTCGATTCATGTCGATTTCACCTCCCCAATTGAGATATCCGGAAAGAGCGGGTCGGACTTGAATTCCCGGCAGGTATCCATAACAGCGATCAACGATTCATAGGGAATCTCAGGCTCGCTGAGCAGGATCATCGATTTTTCTTTGGGGTATTTACTTTTTACCCTCTGCAGGATTGCACCCAGCTTCTTCAGGTCATATTTTCCTCGTTTGCCTGTCAGGCGCCTGGATCCGACACCGCTGCCCTGGACAACCAATCCATTCTGACGAATGGTCACGATTAGCTTGAAGCTCTCCTTTGCAACCTTCGCCTGGACCGCCTTTCCCGGAGCCGAAGGGAGGCTCATCTCCAGGATCGCCACCCGTGAAAAGACGACACCGCTTAAAAGAACCGGAACCAAAACGACCATAAGGTTCAGGAAAGGGGTGATGTTTAAGGTGAGATCCCCTGAATTCTTCCGCCGGGCGATGCGACGATCCTCCCTACTTAGCATGTCTCCCTCCCCTCGCCAGTTGTGCCTCTCCGGCACTCCAGGCGGCTTCCTTCCCTCCGTTTGACGGCTGGGCCGCGGGACGCTGCCTTCCCCCGTTTGGAGAAGAGGTCCCTTTTTTAGCGTTCACCTGGGATGAGAGGTTTAGAAGCTTTAAAGCATAGATATCCAGACTTTCAAGGATCCGATTGGTCTTCACCTGAAGAAAGCTATAGATCAGCATGATAGGGATGGCGACAACCAGGCCGAAGGCCGTGGTATTCATCGCCATAGATATTCCCTTTGCCAGCAAGGTGGCCTTCTGGGAGGGGTCAGCCACGGCAACAGCTGTAAAGGCCTGGATGAGTCCGATAATGGTTCCCAGGAGACCAAGAAGCGTCGCAACATTTGCCAGATTTGGAAGATAATGGAGCCGGGCCTCAAGCCTGGGCATCACCTCCATCGCGGCCTCATCCATCGTTCCCTGAATACCTTCCCTGGAAAGTGAACGCTTCATTCCCCCGATACCGGCGACAATGACATGACTCAAAGGTCTTTTGGAACCGGAACAAGAACGGGCCGCCTCATCCAGACGGAGGGAGCGGATATCTGGAGATATCTTATTCCAGAGCTTCTGCGCATTAACGTCGGAACGCATTAAGATAATAAAGCGTTCGAGGACGATCGCGGTAGAAATGGCCAAAATTCCGACAAGCGGATACATAAAAACACCACCATCCCGATAAAACTGTATCAAAGTCACCACCATATTCATTAACGACCTCCTTTCAAAGTTCGGGGATCATTTCCCCATTTACGCTGGAAGCGGGCGCGATCGACCGGCTCCAAAATCTCCTCACGAAAGCTTCGCTCAAAAGAAATGTCCTGTTGAGACAGGGATGTGTCGTCTTTCCAGGGGACCACATAAACAACATGGGGCTTCTCCACTGTCCCCTGAATCTCCGTTCCCCCCATCATCAGACGCTCTAATCCGCCCCCCTGTTCCGAACGAACTGACCGATCCCCCTTGCCTTCCTCAGTAAATCCAGGCGTCCCCGACAGGAGGACGAGCAAGGGAATAAACAAGAGGCTAAAATGGATGGAAGGGCTCACCCCAAAAGTCCGTATCTTCATTGTTCAACCTCCAATTGATTTTCCGGAACACTTTGGGGAGGCAGCCTTTTCTGAAGGGCTGCGACCCACAGTTTCATCTCCTGATGATCTCCATCAACAATTTCCATATATTTTCTATAATGCTGAAGGGCCCCCACCGGATTATCCAGATAAAGGTCATAAAGGACTGCCAGATTGTAGTGGGCATCCTGAAATTCAGGATTAAGGGCAATCACTGTCTTGTAAACCGCTTCGGCCTTCCGGAATGCGCCCTGCTCCCGAAAGACAATAGCAAGATTGTAATGGGCCTCCGCATAACCGCCCCCTTGAAGATCAATCGCCTTTTTGTAGGATTCAACCGCTTTTTCGGGGAGGCTCAAGCGTTTGTAGGTGACCCCCAGGTTGTTATGGATCACGCTGACCTCGGGATAACGGTCCCGAAGGGCTTCAAAGAAGGAACGGGCTTCCTCTGCCTTGCCGCTCTCCAGAAGATAGATCCCTTTCTGGAATTGAAGCAAGACCGCGTCCAGCTCAGGATCCGGTACAATATTCTGAACATCCTGCTGCGCCTCCCCTTCCTGTTCCGTTGAAAGCTCCAAGGAGGCTCCTTGATCAGAAGTTCCTGAAGGGCCAATCACCGGGGGAAGGATTGACTTTGTACAGCCACCTGCAAGGAGAAAACAAATTAAAATTGCTACACATCCTTTTTGTCTAATCATCTTTATCAGTCCCCCTTTATCACCCGAGCAAGGGTCTCCTGCCCCACCTTGCTTGAGAAAACCCTGGGGTCAATGTTGGAGACAATCTGCTCAGTGCGTTCCTTCCTTCGATAAAAGGCCGGACGAAGCTCGGCAAGACGATCATAACTCTTTCGAACCCACTCGTTGTAAAGTCCTGCAGTCTGCTGTGTGCGATGGACATTGCTTTTATAAGCTGTGATGGCCTTCTCTTCAAAAGGATAGGCCTTTTCTTCCAACTGAAACATGTATTCCTCCAACTGCTCTTCGTTGAGATTTTTCGGGCGCTCAGCATTCAGGAGCGATGCCGCAAAGTGCTCGAAGACCTCTCCCAGTCGGTAAGCAGAAACAGTGACCACTTCGAGCTCGCGCGTCTCGACAGCCTTTGTATAGAGATTGACCACGGCTTTAAAAGCCCGGGTTTTCTTCTTGAGGCTCTTTGCAAGGGGCATTTTTATTCTGATGGCCTTGAAGCGTTTGAAGGATTCTTCCCCCTCCTGAAAGAGGGCCTTCGCAGCAAAAAAGGTGCCGGGGGCCTGTTTCACCAAGCGCCTATAGAGCTTACTCGCTTCTTTGAACCTTCCCGCATGATGTCGGGCCTGCGCCATATGATAAAGGGCTTCCGGGACATCGCGATGCTTTGGAAATCTCTGGATAAAGCGTGAAAAAGTCGCGTAGCTCTTATTCCATTTGTTCCCTTTTTCATAATGTTGTGCGGCGGTCCAAAGGAGATTCCGGGCCTCCTCTTTATCTTTAATCAGCCGGGCGGCCACAGAAAAAGC
Source organism: Nitrospiria bacterium (assembly GCA_046756865.1). GTDB lineage: Bacteria > Nitrospirota > Nitrospiria > SBBL01 > JAADHI01 > DUAG01. The sequence goes on from JBHHXE010000016.1 coordinate 4,614, forward strand.
CGCGGCCGCCTTGAGTCCTTTGCCTAGGGCTTCGTAAGCGAGACCGGCCTGCAGATTTGCCTTGCCGACAAGTGGAGAGCGCTTGTAGGTCCGGACAAGCTTGCCATAGGCCTCAATGGCCTTTTCCGGCTGCTTCAGGGATTCGAAGAGCAGTCCGGCCTCAAAGAGGGCCACAGGTGCCAGTTCGTTCCTGGGAGCCTCCCGAAACACATCCAGAAAGAGGACGACAGCCAGGTCTGGGCGGCCATGCTCCCGCTGGCGCTCTCCTTCTTTATAGATTGCCGCGATCCTAAGTTCAGAGAGCTCTTTTCGTTCCTTCTTTGCCTTCTCTGGGAGGAGCGAAATTGCAAGGCCGTAAGCCTTTCTCGCCTTTTCAAACTCCTTCCCTTTCATATAACTATGGGCCACCAGTTTACGGGAGGCTGGAGCCGTCTTATCTTTTGGATAATTTCTCAGAAGCTCCTCCAATACCGCAGCTGCACCAGCATACATAAGCCGGTCAAAGAGGCGCTCAGCGGCCTTGAACAAGACCTTGGGCGTTTGAAGATCGGTCGGAAAATTATCGGCAAAACGCTTCGATAAAATGACAAACTCCTCTTCTCCATCCGGCGTCTTCACCTTCTGATAGGCCACCACTGCGGCATAGGCTGCCTTTCTTTCGGGCCCTCTGTCTGCATAGCCATAGGCAGAGGTCGAGAAGGCAGCCCCGGCATCAGCATACATCTTAAGGGCCATGAGGCTTTCCCCGAGGAGGAATTGGACTTCGGGAGACTCCTTCTCCTTAGGAAATGCCTCCAGAAACTGCCGATACCATACGGAGGCCTCCTGATAATGCTCTTTCCCTTTTTTCTTTTCGGCCCTGGCATGGGCCGTGAGCGCCAGGTGGTGTAATTCTGACTTCACCAGGGGACGCGCCCGCTCACGCGCGGCAACGTCATTGGCTCGGTGCCAGCTTCCTCCAGAGGCGTAATCGCTGACCAGCTGCACTCGCACAGCGTGAGCTTTTTTCTTTTCTCCCTGCTTTAAGTAGGCTTCAATGATATAGGAAGAAAATATCGGGGCGATCGGGTGGAGGGGGTGCTGCCGAATGAAGGTCTGATAGGTTTCTATTCCCAATTCGACCTTCCGCTCGGCCATGTACTGGTTCCCCATCATAAGATAGAGATCCTTTTCATACCTCCGCGAGCCATTTTCCTCGAAATGGACCGCCATCTTTGAAGGTCCCCCGAGTGTTCGAAATGAAGTGCTTACATAGGTCATGGCCTCCCAGACCAGTGTGCCGTTTTCTGGGGAAAAAGTGGTCTGCGTTGCGGTCATCTTCTCAATCAGAGTCAGGAATTCCTTAATCGCTTCATGGTAGGTCTTCTGCTTGAAAAAGGTCCAACCCAGCTTGTATCTGGCCTTATCGTGAAAAAATGGGTCTTTCCAGGAGAGGGTCTGAGTATATGCCTCCGCGGCTTCTTCATATCGATGCTGGTCAAAGTAGTACTCTCCAAGACGGAAAAAGGCCTCTAGTCGGTGAGGGCTCTCCGGGTATTCCTTGATCAGACGCTCAAGCAAGGGAAGGGCCAGGTCCCTCTCTCCACTCTCCGCATGGGCCCGGGCAAGCGTATAGAGCGCCTTGTCGTTATCAGGATAATTACTCTGGGTCCGAAGCAAAACGCTGTAGGTCTCAATCGCCCTTTCGTAATCCACCAGAGGCGGGGGACCCTCAGGCTCTGCCTCATAGGCCTCCATCTTCTGGATAAACTGCTCGTTCGCCGACGCCATGTAAAGATCGCCAACCCGCTTCAGGGCAGGTGCACGCAGATTGGAAGGCATCTGGCCATATTCTGTCAGGAAGTCCTTGTATTTTTCGAGCACTTCTCCCTTTTTGGAAACGAGGGGCTCTGCGCGGAGCAAGGCGACTTCCTGAGCCAGTTTCTCGATGCGTGCATCGCTCACCCGATAAAGCTTCGGCCCGCCACATCCAACCTGGAGCAGGAGAATCAAGAAAATAATATAGCTGCCTTGATTCCCAATTCTTTTCATGGTTTGTTTTTCCCGTCCTTGCCATCGAGGATCTGTATCTGGCTCAACTCTGCTGCGGCAACCAGGCGCACGATCCGATTGATCCACTTCTCAGATGCCCCCATCAGAATTCCCTGAAGTGGAGGAAGCAAGGCCACTCTCAAAGCATGAGTCCTCTTTCGCATCTCCAACAAGCTGGCACGGGCTGCCTTGATTCGGCTCCGAAAATGCGCGATCTCCCTTTCCAGGGCCGGAACAGAGGAGATCAGATCGGCATGTTTTTTTTCCAGGGTCGAAAGGTTTGTCATGGCAACCCGAACACCCCTGCGAAGATCATCCCCTCGGCCCGGAACCTCGGTCTTAATCTTCCAAACCATCTCTCCAAGGGCAAGCTTCAACCACCGGTCGATGCGTTTCCATTCCATTTTGTGTTCGATCACCTGATCGGACATAAGCTCAAGGGTCCTGAACTTATTTCCGAGAATCAGGCTCTGTGACACAGCCCTGGATAACTGGGTAAAAGTCTCAGCCTCTTTGGGTGAAGCAAGAGCAGGGATGCCCTCCTTTTGAATCGCCTTGTTCACATAAGTACTTAAGTCCTCACCCTTTTTTCTGAGGCCAATCATGGGCGTCTCCTTGAGGAATCGGCGGACCACCGGTAGGTATTGCCGGAAAACCGCTTCCCGGTGATCCACCATCACCTCAAAAACATCCATGTCGTGCAATTTCTGGTCAAGATAAGACGCCAACCTTACAAGGTCACCATATTGGCTGACCCAGAAATGAATGCGGTCATCCTCTAGAAGGCTGGCCAAGGGTCCATCATGAACCTCATATTCGGCTAACAGATCGTCAAATGCTTCAGGATCCTCGAAAATTCCCTGAACTGTACGAATCTCCGCCACCCTCTTACCGTAGACTTGAATGGCTTCGCTGTAATGGTCTAGGGCTGTCTGAAAAGCACTCAACTTTCGATACCCATGACCCAGGACTGTGAGCGCCTCCAGGGAATAATCATGATCCGGTGCGACCTTGATGAGATCCTGAAAAGTAAGGATCGCTTCTAGATAGTTTCCCTCCTTGAAGTCTGCCCATCCCATGCCAAAGAGGGAATCAGGGAAAAAAGGACTTTTACGAGAAATGTGCGCCAGAATCCGGTGTGCTCCTCTAAAATGCCCCTCGTCTAAAAGGAGCTGCCCCCAGGTCAGGCGGCTCTTCTCAATCAATCTTGTCAGGGACCGATTTCTCCGGGTGTCGGTCTCGCTCAAGTCTTTCAGATACTGGAGAGATTTTGGAGAATCGCCCAACCGGTAGTAAGACTTTGCCAGAGTGAGCTGGGCAAAGGGAAAATACGGACTGTCTTCGGGAATCGCCTCTAAGTGCTTGATCCCTTTCTGAATGGAGCCTGCAGCGTAGTGACTCAAACCTACCAGATATTGGCCCTGTTCAAAATATCGATCGGTCTCAATGCGCTCTGACCCTTCTCCCGGCGGGATTAATTTATAGGTCTCAAGGGCAGATCCATACCGGGAACGCTCATATTGAACTTTAACCACCTTGAGAAGAAGTTGATCACGATTTTCTCCAGGCGGTGTGTCCTCCACCAATTCCTCGAACACACCGATGGCTGAGCGGTCCATTCCCCAGGCCAGATAAAGACTGCCCAAGAGGGTCTTCACCTCCCTGGCGATACCAGGATCATTCATGGCCTCACTTGAGGCCTCGATCAATTTCAAACGTGTTCCCGCAGTTAAATAATCCTTGGTGAAAAAATGGTAGTAGGCCTCTCGCTTCAAAACCTCCCATGACTTCTGTTGGTCCGCGTCCCCTTCCACAACGATGACCTTCGCTTGCAATGAGATCGGAACAAGAACCAGCAGGGAAGAAAGGGCCAAGCCCTTTACCCATGCAGAAACAATCTTTGAAAAATTGGTCTTGCGGAATAGCACCCGTTTCATATTATTTCCATGTCTCATATTTGAACTCAGGCTGTTTTTTCTTCCCGTCGTCCCGGATAATGATCTTGATAAAAGAAGCACCCTTCTCTTTCTCGATGGAAATCGTTTCGGCCCGCTTATAGTCTTTTTCCTGCGGACCCGTTCCCGTGAAAATTGCCACCAATTGGTGGGTGCCGGACTTGATATTACCTGTATAAAGGCGTTGTATCCCCCCCTTGCGAAGCGCGCTGACCTCGCGCTGGGTATAGAGATAACTGGAGACCATGGTATCGTCCAGTTGGAGCTTCACCGAATCAAGATTGAAATAATCTCCTCCTTCGACGCTGAGAAAAACGACAAGAGAAGAGTCCTCTGGAAAAAGGAGGTCTTCCTGGAGCCGGAAAAGAAGACTGTTCAGTTCCAGAATCTCTTCCTTTAAAGTTTGAATTTTTGGATCAAGGCTCTCGATATTGTCTTTTGGAGCAGGCCGAGAAGCCGCCATCAAAACCTCCTGGCCCGAGGATAAAACCACAAAGAAAAGGATGAACAGAAAAACAAGCAGTTTATTAAACATGATTATTCCTCTTTTTTATTACTCGTGTTAAGATCCGAAGCCGTTAAACCAGAGGAGAGATGGATACGGCCCTGAGGATCGATAATAATCGCCTCGACCTTGTCGAGGCCCTCTATAAGCGCGAGCCCTTTCTCGGGCCCGAGGACAAAAACGGATGTGGAAAGGGCATCACTCGTGGTTGCATCCGGAGCCAGGATCGTGACGCTCCGACAGAGCATCGCCGGGAAACCTGTCCGTGTATCCAGTATGTGGTGGTAGCGAACCCCGTCTTTCATGAAGAAGCGCTCGTAATCTCCGGAGGTCGAAATGGCCTGATCCTCCAGCGGCAGGACAGCCAGGATGCCATGTTGCTTGTTCGGATCCCGGAGTCCGACCTGCCAGGCCTTATTTCCTTTTTTTCCCCGAATCAAGGTATCTCCCCCGGCCATCACCATCGCGTTGTTTATCCCATAATCCTTCAACACGGCCATGGTCCGATCCATCGCATAGCCCTTTCCGATTCCCCCCGGACCGATCTCCATTCCCCTGTGGGTCAGGAAGATGCTGGATGTCTTCTCCTCCAGGCGAATTTTTTTGTAATCCACGAGGTGAATCCTTTCCTGTACCGCCTTTGGTGAAGGAACAATCTCTTTTCGAAAGCTCCAGAGCTTTCCGACCGAAGCAAAGCTAAGGTCAAAGGCACCTTCGGTCAACTTGGAATAGTCCACTGCCTTCCGGATCAAGTTGAAAAGCTCCCGGCTGACCGGGACCGGGGCCTTACCTGCATTTTGATTAATCCGGGAAAGCTCACTCGTCGGGATATAGTTACTCATCATTTTTTCTAATCGGACCACCTCTGAAAATCCGGCACGTATGGCCTGATCAATCCGATTTTGATCATAGCCGAAGGCCTTGATCACCACCCGGGTCCCCATCAAAGCCCGCTCCTCAGAGACCAGATGCCCTTTCTTCTCCGCGGCCGCCGAAGAAGGTGGACCCATAAGCCCGGAGAAAACCAGGCTAATAATTAAAACCAAAACTTGCCTGTAGTACATTAGCCCTCACCGAGTACAGATCCCCTGTCCGGGGGTCTGTAAAGTTGTCATAGTCAAAGATCAAAAAATCGAAGCCCAGCTTAAAATAAGGATCTTCAATCCAGGGCCACCGCCATTGCTGGGGTTTGAACTTGATCGATCCACCAATCCATTGATCCGAAAAACGCGAGAGCTCTTTATCCCGCGCCTTAAAGATCTGATTCGCCGGGAGACGATCCCCGTAAAAACTGGCCTCCCCCTGGCGGTAATATCGATAGGAAATACCGAACAGCCAATCGGAAGAAACATGGCGCTGATATAAAAACTTTCCACTGTGAGATTGGACATCAAAAGTATCCTGGTAATAACGGTAGTCCATTTGAACTGAGTGCTTCACAGCCCCTTCTCCCATACCGTCTTTTGAGAGAAATCCGTAAGCGCTTTTTACAACAACGGCATGCCCGGTCCTGGCCTCTGGATAATTCTCCGGCGCCACCCCTCCGGAGAGCGTCATGGCACTTCGATAAGGGTTGTTGAGAAAGCCATCATCGGCCGTGAGTTCGTAGTTGAATTGTACCAACCAGCGGGCAGTCAGGGACTGGGCAAGGCCGAGCATATAAATCGCCCGGTTGCTTTCCTTCCAGCCAAAACCGGGGTCATCATTTTTTCCGACCTGATCCCAGGATCGGGCGACCTTCATCGTTAGCGTCAGGTTCTTATCCAGCAGATCATGGGCCAGCCCCAGAGAGAGAAGGTCAGAGGTATAGTCTGATTCATCGCTACGTACATATGCCGTCGTCATCAGTGTGTCACCGAAGATGCTGCTCGTCCCAATTGAATATTCCTTACGGTTCTCTGTATAGGGGCTGGCCTGCGTCACCACATCAATTGAGGCCGAACTGACAAGGTCCACCCGAACATCGGCCTCCAGCGCCAACTTGCCGGGAACATCCTTTCGGATAATCAAAGCCGGACCCTGAACCGTAATCCCTCCTCCATCGTAAAAATTATACCCGACTGAAACCTTATCATCCGGAGGCTCTATCGCAGGGACCGTCTCGACCATCAATGCCAGAACAAGAAACAGACCTCCAACTGTAAAAAGAGAGCGTATCACCGGCAGCCACACCCTCCCCCTGTGCCGCTGTATCCTCCCCGGCTCCCCTCTCTCACCTCCCGGATATGAAGCTGCCAGCCAGTGGATAAAGGGTCCGGATCAAAATTCATCGTTTCATCGGCCAGGATGCCACGCTCCCAGGGCTTCACTCCGGCGCATCCCGAAAGACCTCCAAGGAGGGTGAAACAAGCAAGAAAAAAAATGAATGTTTTTCTTCCCTTCATCATTTGCACGCTACTCTTTGAGGAGATTCCGAATTTCTGCCTCGTAACGGGAGGGCTCATCCGGCCCAAACCCCCAGTGGATGTGACGAACCGTCCCGTCCCGTGCCACAACATAGGTCGTCGGCATGCTTCTGATATTGTAGAGGCCTGAGACCCTCCCAGCCGGATCTAGAAGGACAGGGAAAGAGAGACCCAGTGTAGTGCTCATCCTCACGGCCTTTGATTTGACCTTGTCGATGTTAACCGCCAGAACCTTAAGTCCCACACTTTTATACTTTGCATAAAGGCGGTCAAAATAAGGGAGCTCTTTCTTGCATGGCGTGCACCAGCTTGCCCAAAAGTTGACGAGGACCACATGCCCTCTTAATTCGCTCAACTTGATGTTCCTTCCAGAAAGGCTCTTTACCGTAAAGTCCGCCGCAGGCGGAGGAGGACTTCCTCCTGAAGCAGAGCCCACGGTTACAGCCAGCACAATGCTCAACAAAAAAATGGCCAGCCAGATTCCTCTTCCACGCGTAATTTTATTCCTTCTCATATCCTGTCCTTCTCTATTTTAGAAAAATACTGCAAGGCCAACGGTCCCTTCCAGATTATATATCCGCTCATTTATCCCGGTCAGATCTGTTTCAAAAGTATGGACCATGTATTGGATCCGGACATCAACCCAGTCTGTAATGAAGGCCTTATACCCAATCCCGAAATTGTTTGTAAAATGATCCCGGTCATCCAGTTGGGTTTCACCCAGGCCCCAGACCAGAAAGATTGTGGAGTTAATCGTCTTTTTACGGTTAAGAAAAATCTGTCCTGGAAAGAGGTTATAAGCCACATTGACGTTCCAGTAGGTGACATCAGTCTTCGTAAGAAGCGTCCGGGCTGTAAGACGTCTAAACACCTCCTGATCCGCCTTTGTCATACCGTAGCTCCCCTCGAAAAAGATATCCTCTGTCAAGTGAAGAGCAAGCCTTGCACCGCTGACTGGCGATGATGAAAATCCATCAAAGGCATACAGTCCATAAATGGCGGTGAGTTCAATATATTCCTTATCAATTCTGGCCTCTTTGATTGTCTTTTCATTTACAGGGGGTGAAATCAAAGGGACTTCGCCCTGAGGGAATTTTCCGCTCTGTGCGCTTGCAATCTCCCCATGGAAAAAACCCGCTCCAACGATCAGCGCAATCCATATTTTTACAAGCATCATTTGACTGGCCTTAAAATCCAAAAGAGACTCCCAGCGTATATTCCTGAACCTCTCTGGTTCGTTTGGGATTCAAAAACAAAGAAAAATTACGAAAATCTCCCCGTAAAAACAGCCGCCGGAAAATTGGTGCGGAAAACCCGATCCCACCATAGACAGTCGAGAAGTGATCACTTGTTGCATTGATTAAAAGACTGGTTGGATCGGCCTGAACCCGTCCCCCGCCAATCGTTCCATGAAGAGAAAACCAAGCTCCTCTCCAAGGAGTGATCAGCAGTCCGCCCTGAAAGAGCTCGGTCCCTCCCAGATCACCCGTTGCCATCCCAAGCCCTCCTTCCAGGGCCAGAATTTCCGTAAAAGAATAGGCCGCTCTAAGATGAAGAATCGGGTCACCGCCGAAGTTTCCCCCACCCCATCCCATTACGAAGCGCTCCGCGATATATTGGTCATAGAATCTTTCGGTCCAAGCCTTCCGAAATCCAGAGGTCCGGAGCGTCAGATCAATCTTGAGACGATGCACCCAACCCTCTTTCCCGTTTCGGAGGCGAACCTTGTACCAATCCGTCCGGCGTTTCAGGAGGAAAACCTCCTCCCCTTTTTCTCCGATATAGAAGACCGGATAGGACAACCCCGGCCCGGTATGAATCTCCAGAAAGGGCTCGACAACCCGAACCGCCTCTTCTTCTGCAAAGACGGGAGTCGCCAACACCATAAAACCTGCCAGCAATAAGCCCACCAGATAGAACATTTTACCCAATCGCAAACCTGCGTTATGTTGCCATACGCTTAGAGCGGACTTTGTATCCAACTTAAAACCGCCAAATAATCCGGATCAGTTGTACTTGAAAAAATTTCACCTCCTAGATGCTGTATCCCTCCCGGGAGCGCCAGGGGCTTGGTGAGAAGCCTGCTGTTTGAGGGATTAACAATATCGCTCATCCCCGCAGATGAATCATGGTTTGCCAGAAGCTCCTCCGGAGTACAAGGGTCATTCACCGTACAGATATAGAGGCGAAGACTCCCTCCCGGCCCCCCGATATTGGGATTTGCTTTATCCCGAAAGTGACACCCATTCTGAGTGCATCCTCTGTTGTCCATAACAGGCTGGATCGCACTCTTGAAGGTATTATGGTCCAATCCTCCGGCCACCCCTTCCTCTCCCGGTTCGACGTGTCCGCATCCCCCGCTAACAAGAAGGAAACCCATCAAAAATCCTATGCAAACCTTCCCTAACTGAAAAGGGGCGATGATTTCCCCTCTCTTTCCGAGGACTATTTTCACCGTATAATCATTGATCACATTGATCACGCCCACCTTTAGTTCGCTGCCGAGATCCAGTTAAGAATCGTTGTGTAGTCTTGATCGGACAAGAGCAGTGGCGGAGGAGAAGCCGGCTGTCCCCCCACAATCATCGGAATCGTTCCAGTCGCCTTTAAAAGGAGAATGCTGTTCGCCGGGCTGGTCACATTGGTTCGGGAAGCCGTTGCATTCAGATCCCCCTCAAGGCTTCCAGTCAGGACAAAGTCACTCTCGCCTCCCGCCACATGGCACCCGCCGCAACGCTGTTGAAGGATCGGTTGGATGGCCGTTTGAAATACCGTCTGATCGAGGTTCTTTCTCCCCGTATTGGTAATCACCTTTTTATTGGTAAACTGAGCGCCCATATCGATCCACTCTACCAGCACCAACTTCTCCGGATCGGTCAGGAGCGTCGCATGCATGGCGGGGTCCGGGTTTGGCAGCATGTCCCCTGCCCGAAGCTCCTCTCCAAAAACCCGTTCAATGAGATGACTCTGGCGGGACTCTCCCGGAAATACGAGGTTGGGACCGTCAATAAGCTGATCATAGGAAAGCGGGAATCCGGCGCCGGACTGATCTCCAGACAATTCCAGTCCGCCGTCGGGGCCATTTATATTTGCGACCGAGTGACAGGAAACACACTTGGCAGTAAAAATCGTCTGAATATGGTCCGTGTAGTCAATGACCGGAACTGCAGGGGGCACCAACGTCGATGCAGGCCTGTTCAGTGCCAGGGAATCGACTGCGAGACGCTGCGGGTTCCCTCGCCTTGGTGAGTGGCAGCCATTACAAGTCTTGTTCTCGCCTGGCCGCACCTGCAACCAATTTTCTTTTACCTTAAAAGATCGCCTTTTGGAGTCAACCACGTTAAGGGTAAGTGCACGATCTGCCGGAACCGTGACTCGAAAGGATCCGTCTGCCTCCACAGGGGCGTATCCGAGAATCTTCTGTCGTTCAAACCGGGTTGCGCCAATGTCCTCTCTCCCGCTGCCAGGATCGCTGGGAACCGCTTCGACCACTCGAACCTCTTTGACAACCTGCAAGGCTGTGTCAGCCGTCAGTGCCGTAAAGTCGATATTCCCGGAGAGATCTCTTGGAATGGTCACACCCAGCACGGTGTTAGAGAGCGCCCGGTTCGCCTCGGAATCATAGACGCTTGCTGCAGCCAGGACCCCGGTCGATCCCATCGCGCTGCGGTTGGCGGTCTTTTGGGATTTCATTGTGGGAATTAAATTTGCGGGTGTCGCCATCAACGGGATAGGTTCGAGGTAGATCTCCCGTGTCCCGGCAGACGGAAGCTTGACCGGCTTCAGGGTTCCATCACGATTATTGAGCATCCAGAGGCCATAAGACGGTTCTTCCACGAGATTCATCATGCGGTCACGCACAACAGAACCGGTGGCATAGGAAACCAGGTAACGTTCAGAATCATCCGGAACCTGATAGGCACTGAAATATCGACCAAAATTAGAAGGTGCCCTTCCCGTAGGGATGATCTGGGGTTTGGTCAGCTGCTGTGAGGCAGTCTGAACATTGTCCGCCTCATTGAGTACATCGATTACGCCTACAGCACCGCCTTCAAAGGTTCCGCTAAGCGGCATCATCGTGGAGATCAATCGCCCATCGGCCAGCTCGCGGGCATTCAGAAAGCTATTCACTCCGGAGTGGGATCCGTATTTGACGAACATATCCGTTCCATCCGGCTCCATTGAGAAAAGGGTAAACTTATTGACTCTGCCAAGGTGCTCCCACCGACTGAAGAGAATGGACCCATCCTTGAGGACAGTGGGGTTTCTGTCATGACTTTGATTAAAGGAGATCTGAACAATCTCACCTGCATCGCCACACACAGGTTGTGTAGAGAGGGCCGTTTTACTTCTGTCCAGTATATGGAGAACAAGGGATTTTCTTCGTTCATACTCATCAAGGTGCCCCGGCCGGTCAGAGGTGAAAACGATCCGTCCATCGGGAAGATAGGCCGGTTCCGCTTCGTTGGAAGGACCACAGGTCAGTTGTTCCGGAGCAGCGGCCCGTGTCCCGTCTTTATTCACAACCACCTCATACAGATGCCAATTGTCTGCATTATTTCGCTTCATGGAGAATACCAGACGAAATGAATCCTGCCCGGTCTGAGGAAAGATTTCCGGATCAGAGACGTCCCCCGCGCCATTGGTAAAGTCCGCAGTTAAATTCAGGAGTTTTCCGGAAGGGGTTGCTGGGACAAGGGTATGGAGATCTCCCCCCGGGGTGAATTCGATCGGATCGAGAGGATCTCCCAGGGAACCCACCGAACTTTTTACAAAAACAATCCCTGGAAGATTGTCTTGGGCAACAGGGTCAGAATTCGATGAACTTACGCAAGATAAAAGAGACCCTGTTGAAATAAGTATCAGGAAAAGTCTCGTTTTTATACCGAAACGTCTTGTTGGTTTTCGCATGTCTCCCCCCCCCCCAAAAAAACAAAATTGAGACATCCATGTGACATCGGAAATAGTTTAAAAAAAAAAGCCGCCCAAAGGTGTTCCCTTTGGCGGCCCGGCAAGCATGAAAAAAGGAGTCCTTCCTTTTTTCTTCAGCCCCGTTGCTCTGCGTCCCAGGGTTTCCCCTGGTTTGCTCTGTTACAAAGGATAAGGTCGTTTAAGCCCTTCTGAGTTGCGTCAAAATAAAGCAATTCGCATGCCTCGGGAAAGTCTGGGACGATACCCATATAGTTAGAAAAATTACCATTATTTAAGACAGATATCTCGCTTCAAACGCCTTACCTATGTAAAATATTGCCCAATCGATGCCAGATTTTGTTCCTGCTGGGCAAAAATGAACACCCCGATGGGGCAAATAAAAATAGTGGCATGCTGAATCCTTTCAAAGGTATACTGGGCGGATGCGAAAGTACTGGACGATCTTTCAAGTCAACTGGCAGAATGCACTCCAATACCGGGGCCCCACATTCATCTCTATACTCGGAAACCTGCTTCACATCTCCGTTCTCCTTTATCTCTGGAATGCAATTTATCTCAGCGACCAGCGCCTGGGAAGCTACACCCTCTCCGACCTGATCACCTACTATATCCTCCAGCTCATCATCAACAGCATGGTCCTCTCCTACATCAGTTGGGAAATCAGCGATCAGATCTCAGAAGGATCCTTTTCAAATTTCCTTGTGAAGCCTGTCAACTATCTCCACTACTGGTTTACAATCAATCTTTCCGGAAAACTCTTTGAGGGCTTAATCATCCTGGTGGTCGGGGCCATTCTGTCGCTTATTCTCATCGCACAGGTTTCATTTCCAAGCAGCGGTTTGTCTCTTGTTTATTTTATGTTTTCAATGATCCTGGGCGGCCTTCTGGCCTTTGAATTCGACTTTGCAATCGGCATTCTTGCCTTCTGGATCGTGAAAGTGAATTCATTCAAGTACATGCTTCAATATACGATCTTTTTCCTCGCAGGGGCGCTGCTGCCCCTGGATCTTTTTCCGGAGTTTTTTCAAAAGATTACGAATGTCTTACCCTTTCGTTTTCTTGTATTCTTTCCCATTCAGATTTTCCTGGAAAAGGAAGCAAATCCCCTGCCCGGATTCCTGATCGCGACGGGCTGGATTATTTTTCTTTATATTCTTCTCCAATACGCCTTAAGGCGCGGGATTTCACGCTATGAAGCTGTCGGTCAATAAAGTGATAAAACAAATTGTCCGTTACTTCGGTCTTTATTGCTCATTTTTCAGCCATAACCTGAAGAATGAAATGATCTATCGGGCAAATTTTGCCATCAATGTCGGCATGGATATTTTTTTCATGATGATGAATGTCCTCTTTTTCTCTATTCTCTATGGAAACGTCGAGACCGTTGGGGGGTGGACCTTTCACCAGACCTTGATTCTGGTGGGAAGTGTTGGCATTGTCCGGGAACTTGCTTATCTCACTTTTCGAAAAGGATTTCTTGAGCTGGGAAACTATGTCCGCACGGGTAATTTCGATGTGATGCTCACCTCACCCATCACACCCGCCGCCCACCTGGCTTTTCGCCATGTTTCTCTCACGGACAGCCTCGGAGAAGGCTTGATGGGGCTCGTGCTTGTTGTGTACGGATTTTCACACATCACCGAGGTAAGCTTGATCAGTATTCCTTTTTATCTCTTGATGCTGATGAACTCGCTGGTCATCTATTATGCGCTCTGCCTCTTGGTCAACAGCCTGGTCTTCTGGCTTGTTAAATCACAGGAACTCAATACCGTGGTCTACTATTTTATCAACACGGCACGCTACCCGCGCGAGATCTACCACGGCCTGGGAAAGGTCTTCTTCACCTTTATCCTCCCAAGCAGTTTGATTGCAACAACACCGTCCGCAATCCTGGTCGGCCGTGCAGATCCCTCGCTGATTCTCATCTCGTTAAGCGTCGCGGGGGGCGGCTTAATCTTTGGACTCTCCATCTGGACCTGGAGTTTAAATTTTTACAGTTCGGCCAGTAGCTGAATCATTATTTAAATGGAAGGTATAAGGGCTAAGCTGTGCCTGCGATTAATGTCTCGCAACTAACAAAGACTTATAAAACCCATAGAAAGGAAGCCGGCTTGAGGGGCTCTTTTAAGGGGCTTTTCTCTCGGAAACTTCTCTATAAAGAGGCTGTAAAATCTGTCTCCTTTTCCCTGCAGGAAGGGGAACTTGTCGGTTTTCTAGGGCCAAACGGCGCAGGGAAAACAACCCTGCTCAAGATGCTCTCCGGGATACTCTATCCAAGCTCGGGAGCGGCGCGGGTTCTGGGCTTCACGCCTTGGGAGCGAGACCGTGCGTACCAGCGACAGTTTGCCATCGTGATGGGACAGAAAAATCAACTTTGGTGGGATCTCCCGCCCTCAGAGTCTTTCCTGCTGAATCGGGATATTTACGGGGTAGACCCCACAGGCTTCCAAAAGAGTCTTGACGAAATGGTCGAACTCCTCAACCTCGAAGATCTCCTGGACATTCCGGTGCGCCAGCTTTCTCTGGGGGAGCGGATGAAATGCGAACTGGTCGCGGCGCTTCTGCACCAACCCCGGGTCCTCTTTCTGGACGAGCCGACCATCGGACTTGACGTCATCTCCCAAGAAAAAATTCGATCGTTTATAAAGGAATACAACCGCCTCAAAAAAACGACCGTCCTCCTTACAAGCCATTACATGCAGGATGTTGAACAACTCTGTAAACGGGTTCTTGTGATCAACCATGGACACATTGCATTCGATGGCCTGCTCTCTGAGCTCTCTCAACGTTATATTGACCACAAGGTCATCAAGGTTCGATTTGCTGAAGCGCAAACCGCAGCTCCCCCTCCGGACTTATCAGAGATTGAAGAATGGGACGCACACCATGCCGTGATTAAAGTAAAAAAGAAAGAGGTCGCACACACCACCCATAGACTTCTCGAAGGGTATCGCATCGAAGACTTGTCGGTTGAAGAGGTGGAAATTGAGGAAGTCATCCGGAGGATTTTCGAGGAGTCACCGGGAGAGGCTACTGAAACAAAAGGGCCACAGCCACCAATGTAAGGGCAAACAAATGAGGACAGGAAAAGCCGCATTAATCACCGGAGGTGCTGGAAGAATCGGCAAAGCGATGTCTCTTAAGCTTGCCGATTTGGGCTATGACATTGCCTTGCAGTATAACCAGTCTGAAGCAAAGGCCAAACAGACAAAAAAAGAAATAAGCCGAAAATGCGTTCGTTGCGAGATCTTTAAAGCGGATTTTCTTGTTGAATCCGATGTTGAAGCGTTGGTTCCAAATATTAACCGGTCTTTTGATCTTAAAATCCTCGTCAACAATGTTTCGGAATTTATTCCTTCCAATATTTCAGACAGCGGTACCACACTTTTCATCAAGCTCTTGAAGGTCAACTTTTTGAGTGCCTACACATTGACAAAATCTTTCACACGCACAAAAGAAAATGGACTGATCATCAACATGCTGGATACAAAAATTAATAAAAATAAATCAGAACATTTTGACTATCTACTCACCAAGAAATTTTTAAAAGCTTTTACAGAAATGTCAGCAATGGATTTGGGACCACATTTTCGAGTGAATGCAATTGCACCTGGGCTGATTCTGCCCCCGAAAGAGAAAGGACCGGAATATTTAGTCGCCTTGTCAAAACATATCCCAATGAAGTCTATTGGCAGCTTAAAACAAATTGAAGATGCCCTGACTTTCTTGGTAAATAATGATTTTACAACAGGGCAAACTCTGTTTATTGATGGAGGGGAGCATTTATAAAATGAATTCAGGCCAAAATCTTTCAACGGTATACATAAAAAATTTAAGATTAAGAACCTACATCGGATTTAATGACTGGGAAAAAGAAAAATTGCAGGACGTCATCATATCCATATCCTACAAATATAATACGTCAAATTCCGTTCAATTTGATGATGTAAACTATGGGATCAATTACAAAATCATCACAAAAGAAGTGATTCGTCTGGTTGAACATCATAAGTTTAACCTACTTGAAACGCTTGCCGAACGTATCTGGGAAAGCGTTAAAAAAATCCCATACATCCTCGATGTTAATGTGACTGTTGAAAAACCAAATTCTTTACGTTTTTGTGACAACGTCCTTGTAACCGTATCGGATGAGGATAGATATAACTCAGCCATTATCAGCATCGGATCAAACATTGACCCGAATCAAAATGTACAAAAGGCACGGTTAAAAATTGCTCAGATCGGTTCGATATTACAAGAGACAAAAACCATCTATACAAAGCCCATCAATTTCATAGAACAGGATGATTTTTTAAATGGTGCGGTGTTAATCCAGACAAAACTTTATTTTGAAGAATTGATCGAACATCTGAAAAGCATAGAAGATGACCTGGGGAGAGTGCGGACGGAAAATAAAAACGGGCCAAGAACAATCGACCTGGACGTGATCGTCTTTAACAAAGTCCCTGTAGACAAAGAAATCTCTAAATTCGACTTTTTGATCTCATTTGTCCATGAGCTTCAACCTGAAGTTCAAATCAAGGGAGGGGGGTAATCTTACCTTTGGGGCATTTCCTGAGCGTTGCCGTGGCGCTCTTCGGGGATATTATGAAATAGGACAGGGGCTTGTCTTTGAAGAGGAGCAAAGGGTAATAATTGACGCCAGAGGTGTAATCTTTGTGTATTGAGATTCGTAGCTCGGGCGGGGCCTTGTCTTTGAGCCAAGCCTTCACATGGGCTTCGGGTCTTCCGGCTGAAGATGACCATTGATCTTTTTGGCCTTTATTTTCGTGTGCTCGGAACATTAGATGCCGTCATAGAGGAAACGGATTTGAAGGTATCCGTGCCGGCTTGGGTGAAGAGATGCCATTTATCTAATCCCTCTCCTTGAATCCCACACAGAAACAAGCATCTGCTAAAACGTTCGATCCCTCTTCTCTCTTGATTCCAGACCCTGATGGAACCCATACATCATTCCGAATAGTGCTCCGTTTTACAATGACCGCATCGGCATTCCAATCCATAGTCCGGTTCTTCAGTTACATCGATCAAGTTGTTTCTTCTCCATTTATTTAACCCTTCTTCTTGAACCCGGTGCAAGCACAAGTTTTTTTCCCAACCGGAAGCCTTCTTTCTTTATCATTCGTCTCATCTGGAATTCCAGCACTGCAACCACCTTCAAAATGGAACGAGCCAGAATGACCACATTCGCACTCCGGCTCATCATCCTCTATGTCGGTTATATCGTGCATATTGTTTCTCCACCATTTTAAACGATAGGAATCGTCCCTTCTATGTCCCCGAAGTCGTTAGAAGCACCGCAACCACATGAGATCTGAGCAGCAAAGTAGATTCCATTCTTGTCAGCCTTTATGTTGATATTTAAGGGACCACAGGGACAATGACCCATCCCATTTCGGATATAGGATTCAAGTTCTTTTTTTACTTTCGCCTGGGCTGTGTGGGAAATGTTGCCCGACCAACTAAAATGATCTTCCACTTTTTCACTCAAGACCTAAGTTTCCTCCCACCTGGTCTTCCTCCTTATTCTCAGATGGCTTGTCCGTCCCGAAGGTGCAGGGATTTTCATCGAACAGATAAGAGAAGGGAAGAAAAGGCGTTCCGATTACAAAGCCGAAGATCCCCCCAAATAGATATGAATTTACCTTAAACTGTGCATTAACACCTAAAGGATCCTGGATCCAACCTTCGGGGCCAGAAATAAGAAGCATTACCGGAAACATCACGACTCCGACGAGCCTTCCCATAAGGAATCCGACACCAGTCGGGATACATACGGGGAGATTACGAGAGTATGGATCAATTACTGGTTTTAACTTTTCCTAAGGAATTACATCAGAAACCATGTTGTCCGTTAATGAGTAGGTCTCGTTTAGAAATCCACATCCTGATATCACACAAATAATTAAGACCAACGATACAAGACGAAAAAATCCCAGGCCTTTGTGCCTGTGAGATTGCAGATCGGGTTTGCCCATGGGAATCAGGCCTCCGTGATGTCGTTTCTCACCTTCACGCCTAGCCACAATCGTTTTATCTCCGCCAGGATCTCTTCCTTCTTCAATATTCCCTTCGCATCCAGTGTGTTAATGATTGACTCATAAGTGATCGCTTTGCCTATCTAGAATTCCTTAAATGAAACGGTTCCTTTTGGGTCGAGGGATTCTGACATTATTTCTTCACCACCTTCCCCAACCGTTTCCTATGCCATCGACCTGAGGGCGTGAGAAATAGCGTCAGGATGCGGGAGGAGGCGGGGTAACTTCTAGCAGAAAGATGGCGTGCAAGGGTAAATAACAGGCACAACCTTAAAAGCTTTTGAGATATTTACTGTTCCGCTTGCTGTACCTACACCATTATTGATAGTCAGTATAACATCATAACTATCTGCTAAATCAGTGATTGCTCGTTCGTACTCAACCTCTATTCTCGCTGAATTTCCGCTCTTATTCACAAATAACATAGCTCTGAATTGGCGGTTTATGGTGTCATTTTTTACATCCGTTTCAGGACGAGTCCCAGCATCTTCGAGAACCACATGTATATTATCTATCGTTTTGGAATTCCGCCTATTTTCTGTCCAACAGAAAATTCCACAATACAAAAACACCTAGGGCTTATTCCTGCTACTTCCGCATCGATTTCCAGTTCATCCGCATCAAGTTCCAAAATCATCGTGTCCGGAGCCATCCCTGCGGTTGCTGGCAACACCGACGAGAATAGCAGGGCTAGGCCCATTAGACCAATGATCAAAAATCTGGCTTTTGTATTCTCTGAGATAGCAATAATATTGCTCAATTGACTTCGCATGTTTATGCCCTCCAGAGAAAGATACGTCCTTGATAGAAATGCCATATCTGTTTTGCCGATAGAAATACTCGCAAAGCATATTATGGCTATGAGAAGAAAACAATCCCCCCAAAAGAGGGGATTGACGTCTGGCCTAAATAAAGGAG
Source organism: Nitrospiria bacterium (assembly GCA_046756865.1). Classification (GTDB taxonomy): domain Bacteria; phylum Nitrospirota; class Nitrospiria; order SBBL01; family JAADHI01; genus DUAG01. The sequence continues at coordinate 23,419 of JBHHXE010000016.1, forward strand.
ATACCTTCATATCAAGACTATGCTCTCATTAATATAGATCCATTTACCAAAAGCCGGGGAAAGCTTCCCTCGACGAAACCCGGCCCTCCTGGCAGAAAAGTGTAGAAAATTATGGCTGTTATTTGCTGGAACGGAGAAGATATTGAAGGGGAATTCGTTGAACCCTGATTCAGAATTTAACGCCTAAATTCCTCTCAGTCATTTATTTTCGATTGGCTGGGGGACGAGGGATCGAACCTCGATAGACAGATCCAGAATCTGTTGTCCTGCCATTAGACGATCCCCCAATATCCAATCGATATGATAACCAAAGAAGAACAGGTGAACTGTATAAAAAAAGTGAGGGTGGTGTCAAGTGCCATGATTCATTCCAAGATCAGCGATTGGCCTTGGAATAAACCGTCAAGTCGATTGAAAGACAAAGCAAGAAACCGTAAAGGCGACCGGGGTGTATTGATCTGTATTCTGTATGGTGAAGGGGTGAAGATTTAAGCCAGTCACCTCAACACATATTTACTGTTCACGGCATTAAATGGTGGTGTAACCCTCCCATAAAATAGGGGCATTTAAAAATAGAGTTCTCCAGCGTAAAC
>JBHHXE010000017.1:0-23733 GCA_046756865.1 Nitrospiria bacterium
ACCAAAATCGGGAAAATTGTTTTCAGGAGTTATCAGGAAAAACAGGCGGAAAACTTCAGAAAAATGATCGTTTCGATGGCTGAGGATATCCGCGTTTTACTCATCAAGCTTGCTGATCGACTTCACAATATGAGAACGCTTGATTCCCTCCCCGAAGAGAAACAGAAGCGGATCGCCAAAGAGACACTGGATATCTACGCCCCGCTTGCAAGTCGCCTGGGAATTGCCTGGATCAAGTCCGAGCTGGAAGACCACTGTCTTAAGTTTTTAAAGCCGGAAGTCTACCAGACCTTGGTAAAAAAGGCGAAAATAGGGCGTGGAGAACGGGAGAAATATGTTCTTTCGGTGATTAAGCTGGTTGAAAAGGCCCTGAAAGAAAATAAATTTGACTGCCAGATTTCGGGGCGCACAAAGCATCTCTTCGGAGTCTATCAAAAAATGGAGCGTTACGGCATTCCATTCGAGGAAGTCCATGACCTGATGGGCATTCGTGTCATCACCCATTCGGCCATGAATTGTTATGCCCTGCTCGGTCTGATTCATTCCCTCTGGAGACCGGTTCCGGGGCGGTTTAAGGACTACATCGCGATTCCAAAATCAAACTTGTATCAATCGCTTCATACGACCGTGATCGGTCCTGAAGGGAGGCATGTCGAATTTCAAATCAGGACGAGAGAAATGCACCGGATCGCCGAAGACGGGATTGCCTCACACTGGGTATACAAGGAAGGTGGCCAGGTAAATGAAAAAGACGAGAAGATATTTTCATGGTTGCGTCAGTTGGTTGAATGGCAGCAGGATCTTGCTGATACCCGGCAGTTTATGGATTCTGTTAAAACAGAGCTTTTCACCGATGTGGTCTATGTATTCAGTCCGAAAGGAGATGTCAAGGAATTGGTGAAGGGTTCGACCCCGGTCGATTTTGCGTACGCGATCCATACGGAAATCGGGAACCATTGCGTTGGCGCCAAGGTCAGCGGGCGAATCGCGCCGTTACGCTATCAGTTAAAGAATGGTGATACGGTAGAGATTCTGACCTCTCCATCACAAAAGCCGAGCAAGGATTGGTTGAAAATTGTTAAGACCTCTAAGGCAAAGACCAAGATTAAACATTTGATCCAGGAGGAAGAGCGCAGCCAAAGTCTTGAAATCGGAAAAAGAATGCTGGAACGGGAATTGAGAAAGGCAAATTTAAGTCCATCCGAATCGCTTAAGTCAAAGCAAATCCTGTCGGAGGTAAAAGAAAATGGAATCCACTCGATTGAAGACCTTTTTGTGGCGATTGGATATGGAAAAATTTCGACAAAACAGGCTATCCGCCCCCTGATTTCAGAACCGAAGATGAAAGAAAGCTTCAAGGACAAGATTATCAAGCATGTTGGCTTAGGAAGGAGCAAAGTCAAAGTAAAGGGATTGGATGATATTCTGATTCACCTTTCGAAATGCTGCTCTCCGGTTCCGGGTGACCAAATCATCGGTTTTATTACACGTGGACGAGGGCTGTCGATCCATACCCTTGACTGCCCGAATATCGACGCGCTCGATTACGACAAGGAACGTCTTGTCGAGGTGGATTGGGAAAAAGGAGGCGAATCGACGCATTCAATGGATATTACCGTTCTTACGGTTGACAAGCCGGGCCTCCTTGCCTCTGTATCTTCCTCGATTACACGCTCGGGGGCCAATATCAGTCATGCTGAGATCATCACAACTGATGATAAGAAAGCCATGTTTCATTTTGTTATTGATATTGTTGATATCAGACAGTTGGATAAGGTTTTTAACAAGCTGGAATCTCTGGATGGGGTGTTGCAGGTTCGCCGGGTCAGGAAGGGTTTAGACGCCCAGGACCTTAGTGAGGACACTGAGAATCTAAATTTTCTTGACAAAAATTGATCGATATGTAAACATTCCGCCACAGTGAGGGATTGAGAAATTAGTCGGGGGACAAGGGCGTCTTCTCCAGCAGTGGGGGCGCCTTTTTTTTATGGAGACCGTTCATTCGGGAAAAAATGCAAATCCTCCGAGTTGCTTTGGCTCAGATAAACTGTACCGTAGGAGATCTCTCCGGGAATGTCCTTAAAATAGGGGACGCGATCGACCGGGCGAAGAAGCAGAAAGTCGACTTGGTGGCCTTTCCTGAACTGGCGATCCCCGGGTACCCCCCTGAAGACCTGCTCCTTAAACCGCAGTTTATTGACGATAATTTGAGTGCGCTTGATCAGGTGGTCCAAAAGAGCGACGGTATTACAGTTGTGGTCGGCTTTGTTCACCGTGAAGAGGCACTTTATAATGCGGCGGCAGTGATACACCATGGTCGCATCGGCTTAATCTATCAAAAATGTTATCTTCCGAACTATGGCGTTTTTGATGAGAGCCGATACTTTCGGACCGGAAGAACAGCTCCCGTCTTTTCTCTGGAAGGCGTTTCTGTCGGGGTGAATATTTGTGAAGATATCTGGTACCCCGAAGGCCCTGTTCGTGCACAAGCCCTGGGAGGCGGTGCGGAACTGATCGTCAATATAAACGCCTCTCCCTATCATGCCGAGAAGGGAAAATTACGCGAAGAGATGCTGGCGGCGCGTGCCAGGGAGAACGCCGCCCTGGTGGCTTATGTCAACATGGTGGGGGGGCAGGATGAACTGGTGTTTGACGGTGGAAGCCTCGTATACGATGAACGGGGGATTCTCCTGGGGCGAGGGAAGCAGTTCCAGGAGTCATTAATGATTATGGATCTGCCGGTAGACGGTGTTATACAGAAAAGGCGGCGTGATTCCGGGAAGTGGAAAGGAAAATGGCCAGGCGATTTTCCGGAAGTAAAAAAGTGGGTCTTCAGTGATAAAAAAGTTGGGAGGAGTCGGAAGAAGCGTGTTCCCGTTGTTGTCAGACGCTTTACCCGGCAGCGCGAGGTCTATCAGGCATTGACCCTGGGGCTGCGTGATTATGTTCGTAAGAACGATTTCAAATGCGGGGTGATTGGTCTCTCAGGGGGAATCGATTCTGCCCTGACCGCCGCAATTGCCGTTGACGCATTGGGGAAGGGAAATGTTGTCGGCGTGTTTATGCCGTCTCGTTATACCTCTCCGGAAAGTGTTGAAGATGTCCATGCGCTTGCTCAAAACCTGGGGATTCGTTTGATGACCCATTCGATCGAATCGCCATTTCAATCCTTTCTCTCCCTGTTTTCCAAGTCTTTTGAAGGCCTGGATGAGAATATTACAGAAGAAAATCTTCAGTCCCGCATCCGGGGAAACATACTGATGGCACTTTCAAATAAGTTCGGGTGGATTGTTCTGACAACAGGAAATAAGAGTGAGTTCAGTGTCGGGTATACAACGCTCTATGGAGATATGGCTGGTGGTTTTTCCGTCATCAAGGATATCTGGAAGCTGTCGGTCTACAAACTGGCGCGGGCCCGAAACAGGTGGGGGAAGAAGGTGATCCCCTCACGTATCCTGAGCCGACCGCCCACTGCGGAGTTGCGCCTGAACCAAACGGATCAGGACAGTCTACCTCCTTATGAGATTCTTGATCCGATCTTGCGGGCCTATGTGGAGGAAGACAAGCGTTTTGATGAAATAGCAGCAATAGGCTTTGAGCCGGAGACTGTTTCAAGGGTGATTCGCCTGGTGGATTCATCAGAGTTTAAACGAAGACAGTCCCCGGTCGGGATCAAGATTACCCCGCGGGCCTTGGGCAAAGATCGTCGGATGCCGATCACCAACCGGTACCGCAGTTTTTATCCAGCAGAAAAAGGAACAGGCAAGAATAATGAAAAGAACAAGAAGCGGAAAGGAAACCCCCAGGCTCAGCGATTGATCTTGGGATAAAATCTCAGAAAAAGGGAGGGAAAAGATCGCATGACACCAAAAGAGGTAATGGAGTTTGCTCGGAAAAATGACGTCAAACTGGTTGATTTTAAGTTTGTTGATTTTCCAGGGAGTTGGCAGCACTTCGTGACGCCGATCAGTGAGTTCTCAGAGGAAACTTTTGAAGAGGGTTCTGGTTTTGACGGATCAAGTATCCGAGGCTGGGCGGAGATCAACAATAGCGATATGCTGGCAGTCCCGGATCCCACAACAGCCATCATGGATCCTTTTGCAAAAATACCGACACTTTCAGTCGTTTGCAGCATTAAAGATCCCATCCTGAACGAGCCGTACGGAAAAGATCCCCGTTCTGTCGCGAAAAAGGCGGAAGCCTACCTGAAGTCAACAGGGATTGGGGATACGTCCTATATCGGGCCGGAAGCCGAATTTTTTATCTTCGACGGAATCCGCTTCGATCAGGGACCTGAATCCGGGTACTATTTCATTGAATCGGAGGAAGGCGCCTGGAATACCGGTCAGGAGGGTTCAAACCTTGGTCATAAGCCTCGACACAAGCAGGGTTACTTCCCCGTCCCGCCGGTCGACAGCCAGGAGGATCTCAGGGGCGAAATGGTTCTTGAGATGGAGAAGGCCGGTATCCGGGTCGAAAAGGAACACCATGAGGTGGCGACAGCAGGTCAGGCCGAAATAGACATGCGCTTTGATTCTTTGGTGAAGATGGCGGACAAGCTTATGCTGTATAAGTATATCGTAAAAAATGTCGCAAAACGCCATAACAAGACGGTGACCTTCATGCCCAAGCCTATATTTGGAGATAACGGCTCAGGAATGCATACCCACCAGAGTATCTGGAAAAAGGGCGAACCCCTCTTTGCGGGAGACGAATATGCCGGCATCAGTAAGACCTGTCTTTACTATATCGGCGGCATTTTAAAGCATGCCACCGCGCTGGCTGCTTTGACGAATCCAACGACCAATTCGTATAAACGTCTCACCCCCGGATTCGAGGCTCCGGTCAATCTGGCCTATTCAAGTAGAAATCGGAGCGCATCAATCCGCATTCCGATGTATTCAAATAACCCGAAGGCAAAGCGGATCGAAGTTCGCTTCCCTGATCCGACCTGTAATCCCTATCTTGCTTTCAGCGCCATGCTCATGGCGGGGCTTGACGGGATAGAAAACAAGATTGATCCGGGAGACGCTGTGGATAAGAATCTCTATGAGCTGAATGCAACCGAGGCGGCGGCGCTCAAGACGATGCCGGCAAGTTTGGAAGAGGCCCTGGATGCTCTGGAGGCGGATTATGCTTTCCTTTTGAAGGGGGATGTCTTTACAGAGGACATCATCAAAACCTGGATTGCGTATAAGAGAGAGAATGAGGTCGATGAAATTCGTGTCCGACCGCATCCCTATGAATTTTCCCTTTATTACGATATTTAGGTGTTTTGATCGAACACGGATCGCAGGTAGACCCCTGATTCAACAGAGAGGGGTTTCAAAAGAGAAGAGGGGCTTTGCCACTTAAGGCAAGCCCCTCTTTTCGTTTGGGTTTGTTTGACAAAAACCCTCCGCTCTTATATAGTTACGGCGAGGGAAGTTGTCTTTTTTTTTGTCAAAATGGAGTGATTTTAGTGAGATTTCGTGCGATTGAGGCGGCACTTACCGATATGAAAAAGGGAAAGATGGTCGTTCTCAGTGATGATGAAGATCGGGAAAATGAAGGAGATCTGGTCATTGCGGCGGAGAAGATTACTCATGAAGGGATCAACTTCATGGCAAAGCATGGCCGAGGCCTGATATGCTTGACCCTCACCGAAGAGCATACGAAACGATTGCAACTGGGTCCGATGACCCGTGAGAACACCTCTTCCTTCGGAACAAACTTTACGATTTCAATTGATGCCCGCGAAGGTGTGACCACCGGGATTTCCGCGATGGATCGTGCTTTGACCATACAAGCCGCGGTTAATCCGGATGCTCAGCCGGGTGACTTGGTCCGCCCCGGGCATGTCTTCCCGATTCAGGCCCAAGAGGGTGGTGTATTGAAAAGGGCAGGCCAGACAGAAGGCTCGGTTGATCTGGCCCGTTTGGCAGGGCTTGTTCCTGCCGGTGTGATCTGTGAGATCATGAATGAGGACGGGTCGATGTCACGTATGCCGGAATTGCTTGAATTTGGCCGTCGGCATGGTTTGAGGCTGGTGACGATCAAGGACCTCATTGAATACCGAATGGCTCGGGAATCGCTCGTCAAGCGCGTTGCAGAGGCGAATCTACCAACAGAATATGGGGACTTCAAGGCGATCGCCTATCAGAATGAAATTGACCATGAGTGTCATATTGCGCTCGTGAAGGGCAAGGTCAAAGGGAAGCGGCCCATCCTGGTTCGTGTCCACTCCGGTTGTGTCACTGGAGACATTTTCGTTTCAAAGCGTTGCGACTGTGGGGAACAATTACACGCTGCCTTGAGACAGATTGAAAAAGAAAAGTCGGGCGTTCTGTTGTACCTGAACCAGGAGGGACGTGGAATTGGCCTGGTCAACAAGTTAAAGGCCTATGGTCTTCAGGATAGTGGACGTGATACGGTCCAAGCCAATATGGATCTTGGTTTTAAGGATGATTTGAGGGATTATGGGATCGGAGCCCAAATATTGGTCGATCTTGGGTTACGTACTATCCGTTTGATGACCAATAATCCAAGAAAAATCGTCGGTTTAGATGGTTACGGCCTGGAAGTTAGTGAACGCGTGCCGATTGAAACAGCCCCTCACGAAGAAAATGTCCATTATCTTCGAACGAAGAAGGACAAGCTGGGACATATATTAAGTCAGGTCTAGGAGCCTGCCGTGGGGACTCGGATGAAAGTTCGGAGGTGGAAGGGGGGCAAGGGCGGGGCTGGCTTGCGGTTTGGGCTTATTGTCAGCCGGTTTAATCGTCCAATTACAGACGCCCTCCTGAAGGGAGCGCTGGAAACTTTCGAAGAGCGGGGGACGAGGCCAGAAGATATTGAAATCGCATCTGTTCCGGGAGCCTTTGAGATCCCCGGAGCCGCAAAACGCGTCGGTCTTCTCGGACGGTTTCATGCCTTGGTCTGTCTGGGGGCCGTGATTCAGGGTGAGACCCCTCATTTTGACTATATATGCGCCGAAGTCAGTCGGGGCATTGGCCAACTCTCTCTTGAACTCGCTTTACCTGTTATATTCGGTGTTTTAACAACAACAACAGTAGAACAAGCCTCCGCCCGCTCTGGTCGTCGTGTGAACAGAGGGGCTGAGGCGGCGCTGACCGCGATTGAGATGGCGCATTTGTATAAAAACATTAAGTGAACAGGTTCCTCCTGTGATCATGAGCCGGGAGGTGAAGCTGATTAACAGATGGGATTCAGGCGCAAATCAAGAGAGTTGGCCCTTCAGGTTCTTTTTCAAGCTGATTATACACAGGGTCAGGACGGGCAGGCGCTGTCGTTTCCGATATTGAGCAAGTCGGCTTCGCAAGTTCGGGCCTTTGCGGAAGTTCTGGTGAAAGGGGTTTTTCTTCACCGGGATGAAATTGATCGGATGATTGGTCGTTATACGGAACATTGGGCACCTGAAAGGATGGCCTTGATAGACCGGTGCGTTCTTCAATTTTCCACTTTTGAACTCCTTTACCTTGAAGAAATTCCCCCGAAGGTGACACTTAATGAAGCCATCGAGATTGCAAAAAAATATGGGAATGAAGATTCAGGTGCCTTTGTAAACGGGATACTGGATCATATCCATCAAGATTTGTTCCCATCGGGGCTTGTTCCCCGCAAGTCCGGGTTTCCTGGTGATGCAGATTAAAGTATTTTCTGGAAAATTATCCGAGTTGCGTTCTGAAGCCCTTGTTGTCTCTTGTTTTGAAGATGTCCGACCCCTGGGAGGTTTGGCGGCTGAAATCGATTGGCTCTACGGGGGGATCATTTCACGCTTGATAATGCAGGATAAAATGACCGGGGGCCTGGGTGAAACGCTTCTCCTTGCGCCACAAGATAAGCTCCAGGTGTCGAAGGTCGTCCTGATTGGATTGGGCGCATATGCGGCATACAGCTATCCGCAAATAAAGTCCATTGCCAAACAACTGGTTGTCGTGATGGATGGTTTGAATGTGCGTGATCGGGCGGTTGAACTTCTCGTTCCGGACAGCCAGGAGATTGACCTGACCCTTTCCGTTGAGTCTTTTTTGTCGGGCTGGCAGTCAGGAGTGGTGGGTAAGAAGAAACAAGGTTCCTTTGATCTGACCTTCGTGGTCGAGGAAGGAGAAGGGGCCAAACGCCTTCAACAGAAGATTCTTAATGATGGGAATCTTTGGAAAGGCAATTATTTTTTCGGATCGGGTGCCGACACCGGTTCTGCGTCATACTCTTTTTCTCAATAAGGTGGGATTACTTACATGATTGATCGATATAGTCGACCCCGGATGTCGGCAATCTGGACTTCAGCCCATAAGTACGAGAAGTGGTTGGAGGTTGAGCTGCTTGCCTGTGAAGCTCTCGTTCATGAAGGAGAGGTTCCCGAAGCGGCCTTCAATACAATTCAATCAAAGGCAGTGATTGATTCGGGCCGGATCGATGTTCTGGAAAAAGAGGTCAAACATGATGTGATTGCCTTTCTTTCTTCCATCACCGAAAAAGTCGGGGAAGAAGGACGGTACCTCCACATGGGAATGACCTCCTCCGATGTGCTCGATACCGCTCTTGCGCTCCAGATGCGTGAGGCGGCGGATATCCTGATTGAAGACCTTGTTGCCCTCCTTGAACTTCTGAAAGAAAAAGCGTTGCAGTATAAAGAAACGATTATGATCGGACGCTCCCACGGTATCCATGGAGAACCGGTTACTTTCGGTCTGAAAATAGCGATATGGTATGCGGAGATGGAACGCAACCTTATTCGAATGCGTCAGGCGAGGGAAATGATTTCGTTCGGGAAGATTTCGGGCGCGATGGGGACCTATGCCCATCTTTCACCCTCCGTTGAAGACTATGTATGCAATAAGCTGGGCCTCAAGCCGGAACCGGTTTCAAATCAGATCGTTCAAAGAGACCGTCATGCCCAATACCTCCAGACGCTTGCCGTGATTGCGGCCAGTCTTGAGAAGTTTTCTGTCGAGATCCGGCACCTTCAGCGAACGGAGGTTCTTGAGGCGGAAGAGCCCTTTGAATCCGGGCAGAAGGGCTCTTCCGCGATGCCGCACAAACGGAACCCGGTGGGCTCAGAGAATATCTGTGGGCTGGCCCGTATCATTCGGTCGAATGCCTCCGCTGCCCTTGAGGATATTCCCTTGTGGCATGAGAGAGATATCAGCCATTCTTCGGTTGAACGGATTATCCTTCCAGACAGTACAGTGTTGCTTGACTATATGCTCTTCCGATTTACGAAGATCCTGCGCGGTCTGGTCGTTTATCCAGACAGGATGCGCCAAAACCTTGAACGTACGGGTGGGACGCTCTTTTCGCAAAAAGTCCTGATCCGCCTCATTAAAAAAGGCATGGAGCGAGAGGAGGCTTATGCCTTGGTCCAGTCCAACGCGATGGCGGTCTATGAAAAAGGGGGATTATTCAAAGAAGCCCTGAAGCGAGACGACAGGCTGTCCGTTTATCTGAGCGCGAAAGAAATAGACGCGTGTTTTGATCCGAAACAATATCTTCTGCATATGGATAGGGTCTATAAACGGGTTTTCCATGAAGGGTGATTGTTCCTGTTCAGTGTGATGATGGAGAAAGAATGAAGGCAAGAGTTTATGTAATTCCGAAGGACGGGATTCTGGATCCCCAGGGCAAGGCGGTTGAACACGCGCTGACAGTTCTTGGTTTTAAGCAGGTGAGGGGTGTTCGTGTTGGGAGATTCCTGGAGGTCGATATGGATCCTACCGAAGGGGATACTTCTGAAAGAACGCTCAAAGAGATGTGTGAAAAACTCCTGGCAAATACCATTGTTGAAAGCTATCGCTATGAATTGGACCCGAAAGGTTGATCCGGGATTCCAGGCTGTTATTGGTCTGAAATTGGTTTGTCCTGTCGGAATAAAGTGATGAATTATGAGCCTTGAAGGTCGTTTAGAAGATTTAGGTTTAGCGGATATCATTCAGATTATTGGTCTGAGCAAGCGCTCAGGTGTCTTGACGATTATCCAAAAGGAAGGAACGGGCCGCCTTGTTTTTAATAAGGGTTTGCTTATTTTCGGGACCTCGGACAGTGTCAGTCAGCTTGGCTATGTGTTGATCCGCAAGAATGTGATTACCATTGGGGAATTGGAGAAGGCACTGAAATTACAGCGCACGGGAAATGTGAGGCGCCCGGTTGGAACGATCCTGATCAAAATGGGGGCGATTACAAAGGAGTCGCTCCAAACTGAATTGAAAAGCCATTTGGCTGAAGTCCTTCGCGATTTTCTCAGTTGGGATACCGGATCTTTTCATTTTGAGCTTGGAAAAGTGATGGAAAACGATCCTATCCTGGATGAGGGCTTGAATATGGATTTTCTCATGATGGAGGCAAGCCGTCTCCAGGATGAGTATAATCGTGAGCAGGAAGAGGTGAAGGCCGCCAAATCCCTGTCACTCAAAAAAGAGACACCGCCTGAGAAACCTCCGGCAACGCTTTCTCAAGAGAAAAGCGTGTCAACTGAGAGCCTTGTGTCTATTGTCGATGGTTCAAGCGCGTCGTTACCTTCTTCCGCTGATTCTGGAAAAGTGTCTTCCCGGGATGAGCTGTCCCTTTTGACTGCAATGATCGAAGAGATATCCGGGCCGACGAGCCGAAGTGAAATTACATTACTCGTATTACGTTATGCGAGTGAGATCATGAATCGTGCGGTTGTCTTCCTGGTGAGGAAGGAGGATATGGTTGGACTGGGACAATTCGGGCTTTCCTTTAAAGATGAATCGGCTGATGAAAGAATCAGGCGCGTCCGCATCCCCTTAAACGAGTCGTCTCTCTTCAGAGAAATTACAGAAAAGAAGAACAGCTATAAGGGGGCGCTTGCGGAGGAAAAATGGCATCAATATTTTATAGAGCAAATCGGAGGAGGATGGCCCAAAGAGGTTTTCCTTGCACCTTTGCTTAATGAGTCGAGGGTGATTGCCCTCCTTTACGGTGATAATCTGCCCCAGCAATCCACAATAAAAGATACGGATGGACTGGAAGTTTTTGTGAAAGTTGCCGGGTTTGCCTTTGGAAAGGCGATGCTGGAGAGAAAACTCCAAGAAGTCAACGATAAGAAAAGTTCATAGGGAGGGACCACACGTGAACCCGCAGTGTAAACCGACCTCCTGCCTGACCAAGACATTCGATCTTTCCGCCTGGAGATCAGGTTCAAACAGGGGCTTTTTCGTGAAGGGTCTCTGTTTAGCTTGCACGGATTTCCCTCAAGGCGGGATTTAGAACCGTAGAAACGCCCCAGCATAAAGGAGAATCGATAACGGTGAGCAGGAAAGACCCTGTCCTTCGTGAGTTTGCTCAGGAAGCAGAGGAGTTAATCGAGGTTCTCCACCGAAATCTACAATCGATTGAGACCCTCACAGATGCAAGGCAGGTTCGCCCCGAAACGATTAATGCCATCTTCAGAGCGGCACATACCATAAAAGGGATGGCCGGGATGGCTGGTTTGAGCCCAGTCTCCCGATTGAGTCACCACCTTGAAGAATTGCTCGATGATGTCCGGCTTGGAAAACGCTCTTTTTCTGAAGAGATCCGCGAGGTTTTAACGGACGGGACTCACCTTTTGCACACAATGATTGAATATGCCCTCGCGGGGAGAGATGAACCGGAGAGCGCTATTTTCGAGGAACACATCGTATCCATTCTTCGGGAAAAAACAGAAAAGCATGGTCCGGAACTTCTAGGAAAAATTGACCTTGATCTCAAGGTTCTCGGTTTGATGACGGAATATGAATGTCATCGTCTTTATGAAACGGTGAGGCTGAACAAAACACTGTTCAAAGTTTCGGCAACTTTCAATCTGGAGTCTTTTGATACCGATTTATCGGCACTGAACGAGAAGCTTCAGAAACGTGGAGAGGTCATTGCCACACTTCCCGGAGAGGATTCTGTTGATGAAGAGAAAATAGGCTTTTTTCTTCTGGTCGGGTGTCCTGCCGAGACCAAAACCTTGAGGTTGAGGACCAGGGCGAGGGGAGTCCATGTAAGCACCCGAAAGCTGAAGCCCCGGAAGAAAAAGGCCCCTCTTCCTTCTGCCAAATTAAAACCGGACAAACTGCCTCAGACGGATATTGGAAGTACTGTCCAGAATTTATCGCCGACGGTCAGAGTTGATATTGAAAAACTCGACGGTCTCCTGGTGCTCGCAGGTGAGTTGGTTTTGAGCAAGACAGCCATCAATCACATTAGCCAGGAACTTCTGGCGGAGGCGGGTTTTGCCGGTCTTTCAAACGATCTCTTGAAGGCGTCTAAAATACTTGAAAAACGGATTAACGAATTTCACGAAAAGCTGCTGGAAGTCCGAATGGTCCCCATCGGGCAAATCTTTGACCGTCTTGTCCGGATGGTTCGTCGGCTTTCCAGGGATCTGGGTAAAAAGGTGAATCTGCTCATCTCCGGTGAGGAAACGCGGATGGATAAGTCGATGGTTGAAAACTTGACCGGACCACTCCTCCACTTGATATCTAATGCCCTGGACCATGGCATGGAAAGCCGGGAAGAACGCATCAAGGCCGGTAAACCTGAGCTGGGCACGATTTATCTTCGGGCCTGCCAGAAAGGGAATCGTGTCGTGGTTGAAGTGGAAGACGATGGACGTGGGATTGATACCGGTTCTATATATAATAAAGCGTTGGAACGGGGGGTCATTGATCCTGATAAGGAATATTGTGAAGGTGACCGGATGAACCTCCTTTTTCTCCCCGGCTTTTCGACGCGGGATCAGGCGAACGAGGTTTCAGGCAGAGGCGTGGGCCTCGACGTGGTGGCCAAGTACATCTCAAGGCTCTCGGGTCTGGTCAGCGTTGAAACCGTTCTCGGACAGGGAACCCTTTTCACTCTGACTTTTCCGGTCACGCTGACGATTATCAAAGCGCTGATTGTAAATGTGGGCGTCGAGACCTTTGCCGTTCCCCTGAACGCTGTTTCTGAAAGCCTGATGATCTCGGCTAGGGAAATCAAGACGGTCGATATGAGAGAAACACTGAGGATCCGGGAGGATACCCTTCCACTGGTTCGGCTGTCAGAGTTTTTTTCCCTGAAGGAGCATCATGCTAAGGACAGGCTTTATGTGGTTGTTGTGGGTTCTGCTGAAAAGCGGGTTGGACTTGTCGTGAATATGATCGAAGGACAAAAAGAAATTGTGATTAAGTCTCTGGGAGGAATCTTAAAAGAGATCAAGGGGATTACGGGCGCCAGTGAACTTGGGGACCGCCAGACCATCCTTGTTTTGGATGTGGCGGCTTTGATAGATGAGTCCTTTCCCTCCGTAGTCACATGTCGCGGGCCTCATTCCGGCCCTCCCGGAGAGGAGAGGGTATGAGCGGCCTGGCTAAGGAGACTGAAAAGGCACCAACGGGGGAGAGCGGGAGTCTGATTGAAGCCCTTACCTTCTGTCTGGATGGTGAGTCCTATGCAATCGAAACGGTTTCGGTTCAGGAAATTACAAAAATATTTGAAACAACCTTTGTTCCGGGGACGCCATCTTTTGTCAAGGGGATTGTCCCGATCCGGGGGAAGGTGATGCCTGTTTTTGATCTGCACGAGCGGCTTGGTTTATCTCCTTTCCTAAAGGGGAGGAACAGTCGCTTTGTGATCTGTCAGGTCGAGGAGGGATCCTTTGCCTTTATGGTTGACCAAGTCCTGGATGTGGTTCAATTCATTGGAAGTCAGTTGAAGCGTCCCTCCCCCGGCGGGTTTTTCAATGAGTCCGGTTACGTCAAAGGGATTGTGGGGAGAAAAGGCCGTTTATTTATCCTTGTCGACTTTGAGAAGATATCAAGGTTGAATTAGCCTCCAAGATCGGCGATTGATCTTGGGTAGATGGAACGAGGGAATGAATCTTCAAAGACTCTTTCACTTTAATACCATGCGGGAAAAAGTACTTATCCCCATTCTTTTCCTGATGATCCTTATGATGGGGGGGCTCGGAGCAATGATGGGGATGAAGAACGATAAAGCCCTTCAAGCGATGAATGACGCAGCCGGGAATGAGGTTAGCACCTTGTTGAGCGGGATAGGTCGGCTCTATCTGGGCGATCCTCCGGCGCTGGAAGACCTTATCCGTAAAAGTCTTTTGGATCCCAATATCGTTTTTGCCGTTTTCTATGACAATAAAAACATGCCCCTGACCGGGACAAGTATGGTGCCGAAAGATCAAAGCGCTCTTTTGGTCTATGAACGCGAAATCCCGGATGAGACGGGACAAATTCTCGGATATCTGAAACTCGGATACCGCCGGGAGATCCCGAGCCAGGTGAATCAGAGTCTATCCCGGGAGCTGATTATCAGTATACTGGTTGCAATCACCTTTCTCGTCATCGGTGTCAATGCCCTTTTTCGGCGGACCAATCGCCCTTTCATGCAGCTTGTTGATGTTGTAGAAAAAGTGGCCCAGGGTGACTTGACTGTGCAAATGGAATCGGAACTCGCCGTGACCCGGGATGAAGTCGGCGTGCTGGGACAGGCTTTTTTTAAGATGTCGGCGGGCTTAAAGGGTGTGATCAAGCGGATTCAGGATGTTTCACAGGAGATTACTTCTGTTGCCGATCAGATTTCAGACAATACCCGGAGGCTGAGGCAGGGGGCCGTGCATCAGGCCGGGTCGACTGAAAAAACCTCTAATTCAGTCGAAGAGATGAATACCTCTGTCAAGAATATTGCAGAAAGTGTTGAGAGCCTCTCTGGTTCAGCCCAGTCCACGGCCACGTCACTCGGAGAGATGAGTACGGCAATCAGCCAGGTTGTGTCAAGTACGCGGACCCTTTCTTCATCGGTTGAAGAGACCGTATCCTCACTTCAGGATATGTCTACCTCCATAAGCCAGATGGCTGAAAATACCGAATCGCTTGCCATGACGGCAGATGAAACTGCATCGTCGATCTCTCAGATGAATGGTTCGATAAAAGAGGTTGGACATAATGCGAAAGAATCGGCTCAACTGACCGAAAAAGTGAGCCGTGAGGCGGCTGAATTGGGAATGGGGGCGATTGAGAAGACCATTCAGGGAATGGATAAGATCAGACAAGCCGTGGAACAGTCATCCGAGGTGATCATAAAACTGAACAAGCGCTCAGAGCAGATCGGAAAGGTCTTGACGATTATTGAGGAAGTAACCCGGAAGACAAACTTGTTGGCCTTAAATGCTGCAATCCTGGCGGCGCAGGCAGGCGATGAAGGTAAAGGTTTTTCTGTGGTGGGGGATGAGATTAAGAATCTGGCGGATCGAACAGCTGCGTCTACGCAGGAGATTGCCCAACTTATTCGAGACGTCCAGGTGGAAGCCAAAGACGCGGTAACAAAAACCCGGGAAGGGATTGATTCTGTTGAGGAAGGGAGTCGTCTTTCGATGGAGGCACGTGAATCATTCAGCAAAATCCTGGAACGTTCCCGGCGTTCTTCAGAAATGTCACGTCAGATTGAAAATGCCACGATTGAACAGGTGAGTGCAACAGGCCATGTGGCCCAGCTGATGGAGAAGGTGAACCTGGTGGTCAAACAGATTAACTTCGGGATGAAGGATCTGGAAAAGGGGATCGGTCAGATCATGTCTTCTTCCGAAAAGATGAAGGCGAATACCCTGCAGGTGAAGGCATCAACAGAAGAACAGGAGCGGGGAAGCAGGCAGATCAGGCATGCTGTGGAAAATGTGACACAACGGATACAGCAGATCGCCCATGCGATTAATGAGCAGAAACATGGTGATGAGGTCATCGGAAAGGCGATTGTCGAAATCCATCAGATTACGCAGCTGAGTGTCAAAATGGTTGGGGAAATGAATCACGCCGTAGAAGGGCTTACTATTCAAGCGAACCTATTGAAAGGTGAAGTACAGCACTTTAAGATATAGTGTCTGCTCGCCCTGTTTTTCCCCACGGCGGCATTGGTGTCGTTCTCGAATCTTAGGAATAAAAGGTATATGCCCCTGGTCAGCCAGAGACAAAAAAATGTACACCATGTGGTTGAGCGCCGGAGTATTGTCCTTTTCCTGAGTGCGGAAAAAGAATACGGCCTGGAGACAGAAAAAATTAAAGAGGTTGTTTATACAAACGAGATTGTTCCACTCCTCGGGACCCCTTCCTATATCGAGGGGATGATGCGCTTGCATGGAGTCATGGTGCCGGTGCTTCATCTCGGGAAGCGTCTGGGCTTAAACGATGCCGGTTCAAGTTTTTCGGATCATGTTGTGATCATCGAGATTTCCGGGAAGCCCTATGGCATCATGGTCGATCAGGTGAGAGAGGTTCTTGAGGTGGATCAGAAACAGATTGATCGTGGAGAGGGTGTTCCGGGTCAGGATTTGCCCCATCTCAGAGGTGTTTTGCATTTATGCGGGCAGCATGTTCCCATTGTAGATATAAAGCAGTACTGGTCCGAGAGCGAAAGAACGCCGGTGTTGAAGGCCTTAAACGCGCTGTCCCCAGACAGGTCTGAATGTGGCGGAGCGGAACAAGAAGGATTTGGAGCGGATTGAGCGGAGCCTTGTTGAAGAGAGTTTCAGATCGTATCCGCAAAATCGTGGAAGGGGATATATCTGGACGGGCCGGGGTGATGGAAGAAAATGAGCTCGGTCGCCTGGAAATCGGATCCCGGCGGCCCGGAGAAGAACTTTCAGAGTTGGTCGCGAAAATTGCTCAGACAGGAAGGAAGATCTCTTCCATTGTCTCTGTCATTGAGGATGAAACCCGAGACATGACGGTGGGGGCTGAAATTCAAACGAAGGCGGCTAATGTAAGCCGGGATTCGCTTGGGCAAATCACGAGCCGGATTAAAGATGTGGTTGAATTCAGCGAAAGCCTGACCGAGACCTCCAGTAAAAGTCTGGATGCGCTTGAACAAATGACCGAGGCCATCATTGAATCCACACGGAATACGACAATCCTGGGCCATTCCGTTGAGGGAGCTACAAAATCGATCTCAGTCATGTCTTCATCGATCAAGGGTATCGACGAATATGTAGGGACCCTGTTGAAAGAGATAGAGCTAAGCTCATCCTCCATGACAAAAATGGATCTTTCCTTGAGAAAGATGCGTGAAAATATTATGGAGACAGTCTCTCTTTCACAAGAGGCGCGTGATAATGCTGAAGCGGGAAAAATGACAGTCGCCTCAACAAGGGAAGGGATGGCTCGCATTAAGGCCAATGCCGACAAGGTGACCGGGGTAATTCAAAATTTGCAGCAAAAGACAGAGCGGATCGGGAAGTTTCTGAACGTTATCGATGATGTTGCCGAGCAGACGAATCTCCTTGCTCTGAATGCCGCAATTATTGCGTCGAAGGCAGGGCGGCATGGAAAGGGGTTCAGTATTATTTCTAATGAGATCAAAGAGTTGTCTGACAGGACTGCTTCCTCCACACATGAGATCCATGCGATCATCAATGACTTAAAATCTGAGGGGGAAATGGCTGTAGAGACAATAGAGATCGGGAACAAGCGGATAGAGGAAGGCGTTGAGTTCTCAAGCTCTGCCTACAAAGCCCTAAGCCGGATTATGGAGAGCGTTGAACGGTCTGCAAAGCGAACAGACTTTGTCGCAAAGGTGGTTCGGGAGCAGTCAGGCGGCGTAAAACAGGCGATGCGTTCAATGGAGCGGGTTACCGGAATGATGTCTCATATCGCCAGAACAACGCAGGGACAGAATACAGAATCCGGGGTCATGATTGATGCGACAGATCAAATCAGGAAGGTTGCCACAGAGCTTGAGTCGGCCATGAAAACCGAGGCAAAATGGATGGAAAAAGTTAAAGGAATGGTCAATGATGTTTCAGGTCAGGCTCTTAAGATTGCAAGTGCCGCGTCTGATCAGAACCGCCAGAGTGGCGATATGAATCGTGCCGTCTCGGAGATTAAAAAGGTGGCGCATGCAACAGAAGATGCAATTAAGAAGGTGAGTTCTGCGGTTGAGGAGTTGACAAAACAGACGGAGGCGCTGGAAGGAAATATTTCGAGGTTTAAGGTTCTTCAATGAGTTTATCACAACAAAAAATGGAGAGATATAATGAGTGCAGCATGTCCGAAATGCCAATCAAAGTTGCCATTGGATGCCAGTCAGTTCAGTGATGACGGGACGATCTCGTGCCCTTCCTGTCAGGCCACATTAAAAGTCGATTTGAGTGTCAAGGTTCTCGACGAATCTGAAAAAGTCCCTGGGGCCGGTCCTGGAGTCGCCTTGTCGGACGCTGTGCCGACTGATGGCCGAAGAAAGGTTCTCCTTTGTATTGACGGGGAGGGGACTCGAGAGATCATTCGAGAGATCCTGAGTGAACCGCAGTTTGCCGTACTGGAGGTCTCCAATGGAAAAGAGGCCCTCTCGTCAATTCGAGAACACCAGCCGGAAATAACCATGATAGACATGGGACTTACCGATATCGTCGGGACTGAATTGTGTTCGGAAATAAAGAGTGACCCTGAGCTAGGGAATACCGCAGTCATTTTGGTGGCATCAATGTATGACAGGTCAACAAAGCGCCATCAACCCGATTCTCTTTTAGGCGCAGATGATTATATTGATAGAAGCCTGATCCAGAAAGGACTCCTGGATAAGGTCGAGAAGCTGCTCGCGAGAGAAGATAAGATTAAGGATGAAGAAAAGATTCCTGAACCCGAAATGGAAGGGCCGCTTGCTTCAGTCGCGGTTGAGGAGGAGGCCCCGCCCCTGGAATCTGATCGGGATTTTGTTGTTGAATCCCCTGAACCCGTCTCAGAGAAAGAACCGGAGATAATTCAAACGCCTCCTGAGGCACCCAGAGAGGAATTGCCGGAAGAATCGGCAGAGCAGAAAGACGCAAAGCGCCTTGCCCGAATTATTGTGTCCGACATCGCGCTTTACAATCCTAAAAAGGTTGATGAAGGAATTCAGAATGATACCTTCTTTGAGCTTCTTGAAGAGGAGATTGAAGAAGGTAAGCAACACTATTTATCCAGGGTGTCGGGAGAACTTTCTCAGCCGATGACCTACCTGGACGAGGCATTCGCAGACTATATCAATAAAAGAAAATCGTCGATGTCCTGATCCTAAGGATGGGAGGTTGTTGCTTGCTCCGTATAAATTTCATATGGTATACTTCCGACCCATAATCTCTGAGAAGTGAAGGATGGACGATGGAAAAAAGGAAAAATGATTTCTCCAAAAAAGCGGAGGAATTTCTGAGGGTATTCAAGAAGGGGGAAGAGTTTACCCAGGAATTGCTCAAGGAAAATGAAAGGCTCCGCCTCAAGCTCATCAAGCTCGAAGAAGAACAAAACGGTATGGCGGCATCCTCAGAGGATCAGGATATTGAAAAGCTGCGGAAGCGTCTCGCAGAGGTGGAGGGCGAGAGGACACGCCTGGTAAATCGCTTTAAGGAAGTCGAAGAGGAGAATAAGAAATTCGCTTTACGTTACATAGAGGTCGAAGAAGAAAATAACAGCCTGGCCAACCTCTATGTGGCTAGCCACCAGCTTCATGCCTCACTCGATTTTCGTGAGGTTGTACATACGATTAATGATATTCTGATCAATTTGATCGGCGCGGAGCGGTTTGCGATATTGTTGCTTGAGGAGAATGCTCCGGTTCTTTCTAAGATCTCTTCAGAGGGACTGGAGGAGGAGGAGATGCGTAAAGTCCCTCTGGGGGAAGGCATTATTGGTGAGACGGTAAAGAGTGGCGAGTGCTATTTTGAAGCTGATTTGAGCCACCTTAGCCAAACTGACCCCACCCACCCTGTTGCCGCCGTTCCTTTACAGTTAAAGGACCGTGCCATCGGTGTGATCGTCATCCTTTCTTTATTGGACCAGAAAAAGGCCAAGTTCTCCCGGATGGATGAAGAGCTGCTCATCATGCTGGCGGGGCATGCAACGACGGCCATCTTCAGTTCAAAGCTTTATTCGGCCTCTGAAAGAAAATTATCGACCATGCAGGGTTTTATTGATCTTCTCAAGCAGAGTCAAGAAGGGGGAGGTCCCACTGATGAGTGATGTCCGTTTCCTGGTTGTGGATGATTCACCGAGCATGCGCCAACTAATCACCGTCAGTTTGAAACGTATCCCGAACGCGAAGATTGTTGAGGCGAGTGATGGCGCAAGTGCTTTAAAGAAAATAAAGGATGAGAAATTCGATCTGATTATCGCGGATATCAACATGCCTCTAATTGATGGATTGAAGCTTGTGAGCATCGTTCGCAGTAATCCGGCCACCAAAAATATTCCGATTGTGATTGTGACGACAGAAGGCTCTGAGCATGACCGCGACAAGGGGCTTTCTCTTGGTGCCAACGCATACTTGTCCAAACCTGTACAAAGCAGTGCCCTTCTGAAAGTCGTCCAGGACCTGTTGAATACGCACGCCTAAACCTGCGTCGGAGGATGACAACGCAATGCGAACAGGGATTATTGTTTTTCCAGGGTCGAACTGCGACCATGACTGCCGTTTTGTTACGCGGGATCTCCTGGGAGAGCCGACGCTTTCTATATGGCACAAGGAAACAAGGCTTCCTCCTCTCGATCTTGTGATTGTTCCGGGGGGATTTTCTTATGGAGATTACCTTCGTCCAGGGGCAATTGCCCGCTTTTCTCCGGTCATGGATGCCGTTATTGATTTTGCCCGGCAAGGCGGTTACGTGCTTGGTATTTGCAACGGCTTCCAGATTTTGATTGAAGTCGGATTGTTACCCGGAACCCTACTGCGGAACCGCTCGATGAAATTTGTCTGTAAAGCCGTATCGATCCGCGTTGAAAATAATCGGACCCCCTTTACATCTCAATACCGGGAGGGGCAGATTCTTTCCATCCCGATTGCCCATGCTGAAGGGAACTACTTTATTGAACCCTCTTCCCTCAAAGAGATGAACCAAAGAAAACAAATTCTTTTTCGATATGTTACTGAAAAAGGAGAGACCTCGGAGGCGTCTAATCCGAATGGGTCCATCGATCATGTTGCGGGCCTTTGTAATGAGGCGGGGAATATCCTCGGGATGATGCCGCATCCTGAGCGGGCCTCGGATCTCCTTTTGGGAGGAGATGATGGAATCGGGATCTTTCACTCACTCCAGGCCGCCCGGGCAAAAGACCAATGAAAAATCCTGAATCGGAAACAGCGCCATCTCATCCTCTTACTGACGAAGAGCTTCAAAAGGTAGAGACCCTCCTGGGGCGTGCACCGAACCAGACGGAACTGGCGATCTTTTCGGTGATGTGGAGCGAGCATTGTAGCTACAAGAGCTCCAGAGTTCACCTGAAGCGTTTTCCAACCGAAGGCGAAGCCGTCCTTCACGGGCCGGGAGAAAATGCGGGCGTGGTGGATATCGGCGCGGGATGGGTTGCCGTTTTCAAGATTGAAAGCCACAACCACCCTTCCTTCATTGAGCCCTACCAGGGTGCAGCGACCGGTGTTGGCGGCATTCTTCGTGATATCTTTACGATGGGTGCGAGGCCTGTCGCCCTTCTGAACTCCCTCCGATTCGGACCGCTTGAGCATCCGAAGAATCGCTACCTCCTGGAACATGTTGTGGAAGGGATTGCCGGTTATGGCAACTGTATCGGCGTGCCGACCGTTGGCGGAGAGATCTACTTTAATGAAATTTACTCGAAAAATCCCCTTGTGAATGTCTTTTGTTTAGGCATAGCAAAACAAGAAGATATTGTCACAGCCTCAGCCGGCGGCGTTGGAAATCCGGTGATCTACGTCGGCTCCAGGACCGGTCGGGATGGTATTCATGGCGCAACAATGGCGAGCGCGGAGTTGACCCAGAGTGCGGAGAAACGGCATACCGTCCAGGTTGGAGATCCCTTCACAGAAAAACTTCTTTTAGAAGCCTGTCTCGAACTCATGAAGAAAGAGTGGGTTGTGGGTATTCAGGATATGGGCGCGGCTGGATTGACCAGTTCTGCTTCTGAGATGGCGGATCGGGGCCAGGTCGGGCTGGACATCGATGTTTCCCGGGTCCCGAGACGGGAAGAAGGTATGACGCCGGAAGAGGTGATGATTTCAGAATCTCAGGAAAGGATGCTCCTGGTGGTCCAAAAGGGGAAAGAGCTGGAGGTGGCAGCGATTTTTGAGAAATGGGATCTCGAGATGGCTGTCATAGGACATGTGACAGAGGACTGTTTTTTGACGGTCAGAGAGGAAGGTCATGTTGTGGCCCGTATTCCAGTGGCGGCCTTGACTGCTGAGGCTCCGGTTCACGAGAGGCCGATGGTGCAGCCGCGCTTCCAGGAGTTTATTCAGTCCCTCAACATGGATGCGATTCAGGAACCGAAATCTTATTCGGAGGCTCTCCTCTCCCTTCTTGACTCCCCTGCGCTGGCCAGTAAAGAATGGGTCTACCAGCAATATGATCACATGGTTCGCACCAACACCGTCATCGGCCCCGGTGCAGGCGCGGCGGTGATTCGCCTGAAGGAGAGCAATCGGGCGCTGGCCATGACTGTGGATGGAAATAGCGGCTACTGCCTTTTGAATCCCTATTACGGGGGTGCCATCGCCGTTGCGGAAGCGGCACGAAATCTGGTTTGTGTCGGCGCAAAGCCGATTGCGCTGAGCGACTGCCTCAATTTTGGGAACCCCGAGCGCCCGGAGACCATGTGGCATTTTGTTGCCGTGATCGAGGGGATGAGCGACGCCTGTAAACAGTTCAAGGTGCCCGTCGTCAGCGGGAATGTCAGTTTTTACAACGAAGCAAAGGAAATGGGGATCTATCCGACCCCGGTCGTTGGTATGCTTGGACTGATCGAGGATGCCCGGACCGTTCTGAGTGCGGGATTCAAGGCGCCGGATGAGAAGATTGTTCTGATAGGCGAGACGCTGGACGAACTTGGCGGAAGTGAATACTTGAAGGTCCTTCACTCCCAGGAGCGCGGTTATCCTCCCATGCTGAATTTTGAAAAAGAAAAAGCGCTTCAGGATCTTATCCTCAAAGCGGCAGGAGAAGGCCTTCTGACTTCTGCACAAGATTGCTCAGAGGGCGGCCTTGCCGTGGCCCTGGCTGAGTCCTGCCTCTTGTCTCCTTCATCCGTGGGTGCTACCATTAGACTGGAGCCGGTTTCAATACGGATGGATGCCTTTTTGTTTGGTGAGTCCCAGTCCCGTGTCGTTGTTACGGTGAAGGAAGCCGATCTTTCCAGGCTGGAAGCCTTGATCTTGGAAATGTCGCTTTCTGTTACTACCCTTGGCCTCACCGGGGGGACTGCGCTGGATATTCAGATGAAAGCACCCTCTACTCCGATTATTCACCTTCCCCTGGAAAAGATGAGGAAGGCCCATTCAAAGGGTCTCGAGAAGTTTTTTCAGCAATAGGTTTGTTCACGATGGATGAATCACACCTCGATAAGCTCCACGAAGAGTGCGCCATTGTCGGTACCTACGGCCATCCCGAGGCAGGGAACCTGGCCTATCTTGGCCTTTATGCCCTACAGCATCGGGGTCAGGAGGCGAGCGGGATTGTGTCCTTTGATGGGAAGTCCTTTCACCAGGAAAAGGGGACCGGGTTGGTCGCAGATATCTTCTCAGAAGACCGCCTGAAACGCCTCAAGGGAAGCGCCGCAATCGGACATAACCGGTATTCAACGACCGGGGAATCTCTTCTGGAGAATGTTCAGCCCATTCTGGTGAATTATGCTCTGGGGACCCTCTCAATGGTCCACAACGGTAATCTGATCAACGCCAATTTTTTGCGGGACGAGTTGGAGGCTTATGGGGCGATCTTTCAATCGACGATGGACAGCGAGGTGATTATTCACCTCATCGCCCATT
>JBHHXE010000018.1:0-22316 GCA_046756865.1 Nitrospiria bacterium
ATCCGAGAGAAGAGGTGAGCTTGATATCCTTCGGAATCATAACGGTTTTACTAGGGCTCTACCTTTTGATTGAACGTTACTTTGTCACACCGCCCC
The DNA here is from genome assembly GCA_046756865.1 of Nitrospiria bacterium. Taxonomy (GTDB): domain Bacteria; phylum Nitrospirota; class Nitrospiria; order SBBL01; family JAADHI01; genus DUAG01. Next base: position 97 of record JBHHXE010000018.1, read on the forward strand.
ATTTTTTTATATTTTATACACTCTTTTCTATTTTTTTATCCGTCGCGATATCTCCCTGACCGCAGAATCCGGCTTCAGGTCAATCATTTCCTCCGCATGACGTAAGGTAATCGGCGTAATCGTCACCCCTCCCAACATTCTTGCCAATTCTAAAACTCGATCTTCTTTGGATAATGCCTTCACTGATGTTGAAACCCGTTCACCCTGACTTGCTTTCTCAACAAAGTAGTGATGATCCGCCATGCAGGCAATCTGGGGCAGGTGCGTAATGCAAAACACCTGATGTTTTTGTGCAAGTCTTGAGAGCCGACGCCCGACGCGCTCCGCGACTGCGCCGCCAATGCCGGCATCTATCTCGTCAAAAACCAATGTCGGAACAGGATCAACTTCTGCAAGGACCACTTTGAGGGCAAGCATAATCCGGGATAGTTCTCCTCCGGAGGCAATTTTTGTAATGCCCTGAGGAAGCTCTCCGGGCTGAGCAATTAAAAACTCAACTCGATCACATCCTGTCTCGGATAGAGAGATTTCCTTTAAAGAGACCTTGAAAGCCGTTTTTTCCATCCCCAATAAATCCAGTTCATCCTTTACCTTCTGCTCCAGCTCCGCCTTGACTTCTGCCCTTCTTCGGGAGAGTAAAGCAGCCTGAGAGCGCAACTTTCCTTCCATGTCAGACAGTTGCCCCCCGATATCCCTCAGTCGTTCCTCAACAGTCAGGAGACGACATAAGTCCTCATCAAGACTTTCCTGATAGTTCAGAATTTCTTCAATTGAGGAAAGGCCATATTTTTGTTTCATCCTTTGAATCAGATAAAGACGTTCACTCACCTCCTGTAAGCGCTCCGGGTGATGTTCTACCCGCTCAAGACGGTCCCGCAGGGAAATGGCCAATTCCTTCAACTGTATTTTGGATGTTTCCATCAGTTCTATTTCAGATGTGGCATCTTCTGTCGCAGCATGCAAACCCTGAAGGGCCTTTTCGATTTCATCCATCAGCGCGAAGACACCACCCTCTTCTGAAAGCCGGGCATATGCCTCTTCTGCCAACATCACAATTCCGGATCCATTTTTGAGGAGCCGTTCCTCTCTCTCCAAGCGTTTTTCCTCATCCGGATCAAGCATTGCGTTTCTGATCTCTAAAAGTTGGTGTTCAATAAAAGATACCTGCCGTTTCCCTTCGACCGCCTTCTCTTCCAGCTCGGTCTTCTCCCGGAGGAGACGAACCCAGTTGGCATAAGACGCTTTATAATGGGACAGATCATCGAAGTTTTGACCGAAACAATCCAAGAGGAACAGGTGATGCGAAACATCGGCCAGATTATGGTTTTCCTGCTGCCCGTGAATTTCTATTGATTTGCGGCCAATTTGCTTTAAAGAAGAGAGGTTCGACAGTGAACCATTGAGGTAAACTCTGTTTTTCCCGAGTCGGGATAATACTCTTTTGAGAATATAGTCATCGACTGGGTTATGAGAGGATGAGGAGGGGGGAGGATCAAAACGGGCTTCCAGGACCGCTTCATTCAGGCCCTGGCGGATAACTTCACTCGTGAATCTCCCCCCCAGGATAAGGGTGAGCGCTTCAACGAGTATGGATTTACCGGTTCCCGTTTCACCGGTAATAACATTCAATCCATCATCGAAGCAAAGAGAGACTTCATCGATAATCGCATAATCCTTAATTCGAAGCTCTCTAAGCATACGCTTTAACGATCAATCAGCTTGATATAATTGCCTCAATTTTTTCTTTAAACTGATTTTTTGATGCGGCGCCAACCATTTTATCAACCAGCTTTCCCTCCTTAAAAAAGAGGAGTGATGGAATTCCCATGATCTGGTATTGACTTGATATATCCGGGCTTTCATCCGTATTCAGTTTACAGACCTTCAGACGACCCGTGTATTCTCCTGCCAGTTCGTCGATCATAGGTGCAATCATTTTACAAGGGCCACACCACGAGGCCCAAAAATCAACCATAACAGCCCCCGAGTGCTTCAACACCTCTGCTTCCCAGCTCTTACTCGTGACATCTACCGTATTCCCCATCACATCTCCTCAAAAAATTTTTCGTCAAGCCATCTGTAATTGGAGGCCATTTTATAGTGATCGAACACCGAAGTCAATCCACAGGTGCTGAGAGTATGCAAAAAATAAGGAGGCTCCCCCTTTATCTTTCAGGGGAGCCTCCTGAGCGAGAGACGCTTTAAAAATCAAGCTTCAGACTCTTCCATTACATCATACCGCCCATGCCGCCCATGCCGCCCATGCCGCCCATGCCGCCACCGCCTGGCATTGGGGGCGCCTCCGGTTTTTCCTCTGGAAGATCCGCAACCATCACCTCGGTGGTCAACATCATTCCTGAAACGCTGCCTGCATTCTGTAAGGCGGTTCGCGTCACTTTGGTCGGATCAATAATTCCGGCCTCAATCAGATCAACATAGCTATCCGATCCCGCATCATAGCCGAAAGCGTCCTTTCCGTTCTTTACCCGCTCAACAACCACAGAAGCTTCCGCACCGGCGTTCTCAGCAATCTGCCGAATTGGCTCTTCGATCGCCCTACGGACAATCTCACAACCGACCTTTTGATCCCCGTTGAGCTTCAGCTTATCAAGTGTGGGAATGCAGCGGATCAAAGCAACGCCGCCACCAGCGACAACACCCTCCTCTACCGCTGCTTTTGTCGCGTGAAGCGCATCCTCAACCCGAGCCTTCTTCTCTTTCATCTCGACCTCGGTGGCAGCGCCGACATTGATCACGGCAACGCCTCCAACGATCTTTGCCAATCGCTCCTGAAGCTTCTCCCGATCATAATCAGAAGTGGTCTCTTCGATCTGTGCTTTGATCTGTTTGACACGGCCTTGAATCTTGGATGTATCCCCACCACCCTCGACAACGGTGGTATTGTCTTTGTCGATTGTCACCCGCTTTGCTCGGCCTAAATCCGTAACCTTGACATTCTCCAGTTTCAGGCCAAGATCTTCAGAAATCACCTGCCCACCGGTCAAAATCGCGATATCTTCGAGCATTGCTTTTCTTCGGTCACCAAATCCCGGGGCCTTGACAGCCGCGACATTGAGCGTACCGCGAAGCTTGTTAATCACCAGGGTCGCAAGCGCTTCGCCTTCAATATCTTCGGCAATGATCAAAAGCGGTTTACCCGCTTTGGCCACTTGCTCAAGAACCGGGAGTAAGTCCTTCATCGACGAGACCTTCTTCTCGTTGATCAGGATATGAACGTCTTCCAGCCCAACCTCCATCCGCTCCGAATCTGTCACAAAATACGGAGAGAGATAGCCGCGGTCAAACTGCATCCCTTCTACGACATCAAGAGAAGTGTCCATACTTTTGGCTTCTTCGACAGTAATGACGCCGTCCTTTCCGACCTTTTCCATCGCCTCGGCAATAATATCTCCGATTGTTGTATCATTGTTGGCCGAGATGGTTCCGATCTGGGCGATTTCTTTCTTGGTCTGACATGGCTTCGAACCCTTCTGAAGCTCATCTGTGACGGCGTCTACCGCCTTATCAATTCCCCTTTTCAGGTCCATTGGATTTGCGCCCGCAGACAGGTTTTTGACTCCTTCCCTGTAAATGGCCTGGGCCAGCACGGTTGCCGTCGTTGTCCCGTCCCCCGCAATATCCGAGGTTTTGCTGGACACCTCTTTAACCAACTGCGCGCCCATATTCTCGTATGGATCCTTGAGCTCGACCTCTTTCGCGACAGTCACACCATCCTTCGTAATGGTCGGAGCACCGAATTTCTTTTCGATCACCGCATTTCGCCCTTTAGGACCAAGCGTTGCCTTTACTGCGGTGCTTAACTGATTTACACCTCTCAAAATAGACGCACGTGCGTCGTCGCCGAAAACAATTTGCTTTGCCATTCATTCCTCCTTCAAAAGCTTTCCAGAACCTGTTACAGTTCTTACTCAATAATTCCCAGGATATCCTCTTCTTTCAGGATAAGATAATCTTGGTCCTCTAGTTTAATCTTGCTGCCGGAATATTTATCAAACAGAATGATGTTACCGACCTTCACCTCTTTGACTTCGCTTCCAACCGCTTCAATCTTTCCCTGTTGCGGTTTCTCCTTTGCCGCATCGGGAATGTACAGCCCACTTGCTGTTTTTTCGGGCTCTTCAGAATAACTGACAAAAACCCTATCCTTAAGGGGCTTAAAGTTCACAGATGATTTTGTAGCTCCTGACATGTTTCTCCTCCTGGAAGCAGATTTATTTGAACAAAGATTTACTTTGAACTCTCACACGACAAAAAACGTTACTCCGATACAGAAATACTTTACTCCATAAGGGATATCATTGTTAGCACTCTCATGCATCGAGTGCTAACACCTTATATAATATCGATAGCCGCCAAATCAAGGCCCGGTGATCATTTTTATTTAAACTTATATAAAAGTCTCGTATTTACAGTATGTTAAGAACAATTAATCCTAATTATTTTTAACGGAAAGCCTGGAATCTATGCCTTTAAATATTTTCCAGCTCTTCAATAAATCAACGGCCTTTTTCAATTGTTGGTCTCCCCGCTCAATCGGGCGCTCCGATTCCTTTGTTTTTTCAGTCGGTGGAACCAAAACAGGGTCCTCAGGCTGGGATTCGGTTTCCAAATGCCTCTCCAGATCTTTTTCACGAATAATCTGGCGGTCTTTTATCTCATGGACTTCAGCCGGCACGACAACGATATCCGGATCAATTCCCAGGTTCTGGATAGAACGCCCCTTCGGCGTGTAATACTTTGCTGTCGTGAGTCGAAGAGCGGAACCGTCCGACAAGGGTAGAATTGTCTGGACCGAGCCCTTGCCAAAGGTCTGTGTTCCCAATATCACAGCACGCCTCCAGTCCTGTAAGGCACCTGATACAATCTCAGAAGCGCTCGCACTTCCCTCATTGACCAGGACAATTAAGGGCATCTCTCCGATCGAGCTTGATCGACTCGCTTTGTATTCATCCTTTCTGCCGTCCCGGGATTTAATTGAAACGATCATTTTTCCGCTCTCCAAAAATTGGTCCGAGACATCAACCGCAGAATTCAACAGGCCGCCCGGGTTGTTCCGGAGATCCAGGATAAGAGAGTGAATATTGGCCTCCTTTAATTTGGAAATAGCCGACCGTAAATCATTAGATGTTTTTTCCTGAAATTGAGTAATCCGGATGTACCCGATTCCGGGCTCAAGAACTTTCGATTTCACACTCTTGATCAAAATAACATCCCGAATCAGAAGGAAGACCAGCGGGTCCTTTTTCGCGTCCCGCTCAACTGTGAGGATGACCTCTGTTCCCTTCGGCCCCCGCATCCTGGAAACAGCATCAAGCAGGGTCGTTTCATTTGTAAATTCGTAATCATCCACTTTAAGGATAACGTCTCCGGATTTAATTCCAGCGGCATCGGCGGGGGTCCCTTCAATCGGCGCAACCACAACCAATCGATTCTCCTTGATTCCAATTTGAAGACCAAGTCCACCAAACTCTCCTCTGGTATCAACCTGCATTTCTTTGTATATTGTCGGCGGCATAAACGTCGAATGTGCATCCAGCGTATTCAGCATGCCTTTGATCGCACCATAAATAATTTCTTTATTATCGACCGGCTCTACATAACTTTTTTCAAGTGCGGAAAGAACTTCAGTGAAAATCTTAAGCTCTTCATAATCATCTGTTTCTGCCGAAACATTCGTTTCAAGCCCCTTCCCGGCCATAAAGCTCATCCCGAAAATTCCGATGATGGCCAGGAAAAGAAGCGTTGTCCCGACTCTTTCTTTAAATTTCATTACTTGTTCCTCCCTCAGCTTTCACTCCGCCGGATCAAAGACTTACGACTCGCCTTCTCCCCTCATTCTGATGTCACAACACTGCTCCCATCAAGAACCAGCAAAAATCCTGATTCCGGGACAGCAGAACCAGAAGCCGCCTCAAAAAATATCAAGCAGATGACTTACCCCCGCTTGCGGAGCCATTTCAGGGGATTCATTGGCTTGCCCAGATGCCTGATTTCCAGATAAAGCTTGTTTCCCCTTGAAAGCCCCGTCCCTCCGGTTTCTCCGATAAATCTGTCCTTTCGGGCCTGATCACCAACCGAGACCAATAATTTTGATAAATGCGCGTAGATGGAGTAATAATTTTCACCATGGTCGACAATAATGACCATGCCGTAACCACGGAGCCAATCGGCGTAAATGACAACACCGTCAAAAATGGCTTTGACCGTTTCCCCCTTCGATGCCTCAATTTCAATGCCCTTACGATATATCATTGTATCAAATCTTGGATGTTTTTGACGACCGAAATTGCTGACCACGCGCCCGTCGTTTGGCCAATCCAACTCCCCTTTTTTTCGCGAAAACCGCCTTGAAGGTCGACTTTTAAGATTCCGCTGCTTTTTCTTGAGCGCCTCAATAATCCCCTGGAGCTCCTGAGAGGAATGATTTAATTCTGCAATCGCCTTTTCATACGAGGCTCTTTCCGTCTGAACCCGTGATAACAGTCGACGTTTTTTCTTTCGCTCTGCCCGAAGGTGCGCAATCTCCTGACCGAGGGATTTTTTATCCAGAATGAGAAGCTCCCTGGTCAGGGACAACTTCTGGTTATTCTCATCGAGCGCCTCCTTTTTTACCTTAAACCGGGAAAGAAGATCCCCCTCTTTTTTTGCGACTGTCTTTAAATAATAGAGCCTCCTTAAAAAATCAGTATAATCTTCCGCCGCAAACAAAATCTTGAGCGTTCCATTGTGCCGTTGTTGATAAATTGCGCCAAGATGGGTCGAAATCCTCTTCTTCATTTTTTGGACATCCTGCTCCAAACGGTTTATCTTGAGCGTGAGTCCGTTGATTTGGGTATCCTTCTCTTTGATCTTCAATTCCAGAAGTTCGCTTTCCCGCTGATGCTTTCGATGGCGCTGATCGATCTCCTGCAATCTGGAGAGGATCGACTTCTCCCGTTTTTTCGCGGCGCGTGTCTTTCTCTGTTTTCCTTTGATCTTTTTTTTAATCTGGTCTAATTCATTCCTGTCCCTTTTAATTTTCTTATCCAATCGGGGCAGTTTTTCGGCCCCGATCACCGGAATCGACCAACCCAAACCCAAAACAATGACCATGAGGCAGAGGACTGCCTTTTTGAGATTATTTCTTTTGAGGGGCACTTTTTGCCTGAAGCCTGAGAAGTTGATTTAATGAAACAAGGCTGCCAATACCGCCGAATGTTCCCCCGGCAATAATCAAGCCCACCAGCATACTCAAAGGGAGAAACCGGATACCTTGAAAATGTCCGATCATTCCAATCAAGGCCTGAAGGTGGACCCTTGAAAAGCTATACAAACTGAAAAGAATGAGAGAAGCTAAAACACCCCCGACGGAACCCATCAAAGAACCCTCCATAAAAAAGGGGATCTTAATAAAGCGGTGCGTTGCTCCGATCAGCTTCATAATTTCAATTTCTTCCTTTCGATTATAAAAATGAAGACGGATCGTATTGGCGACAATCGTCATGACCGCAACGGCGAGGAAGGCTCCGATACCGACACCGACAATCCTCATAAACCCCAGAAATGCGTTCAGGTTCTGAAACAGCTCAGAACCGTGGTGGATTTCATCCACGCCGGACAAGCCCCCAAAATCCTTGATCATCTTCCGAAGCTCGCTGGGATTCTGAAAATCGACCTTTACATGGACCTCAAAAGATGCCGGAAGAGGGTTCCCTCCAAGGCTTTTCAGAAGGGATTGATCCTGAAAGTATGCTTCAAATATCTCAAGAGCCTTCCCTTTTGTAATATAGTCAAAAGAGTCTATCCGTTGGTCCCCGGAAAGCACCTCCTTGATCCGTCCAATTTGATCATCATCAATATTATCATCAATATATATACTGAACTGGATATTCTCACGCATCGTCCCGATCAATCCCTGAAAATTATAATAAAAAAGAAGGAAGAGGCCGAATAACATCAGGGTGAGACTGAGTGAAATCAGGGAGAGTAAGGCCATGGTCCGGTTCAGCTTGATGTTTTCAAACGCTGCGTCAAGAAAATAGAGCAAGCGCTTCATGCTGGAATGCCGTCAAAAGCGATCTTCCCCTTATCGAGGAGAAGAACCCGTTTGGCCACTTTAGACAGCAGGCGGCGATCATGGGTGGCGACAATAATTGTTGTGCCACTTGTATGAATACTTTTCAGGAGATCGACAATATCATTCGAGAGTTCGTCATCGAGGTTTCCAGTCGGCTCATCGGCAAGGAGTAATCTTGGGCGATTCACTAGTGCCCGGGCGATGGCGACACGCTGCTTTTCACCTCCCGACAAGAAAGGGGGACGCTGCTCATGGCGATGTTCAATCCGGACCTGCTTTAAAACTTCATGGACTCTTTTCCTGATTTCGAGACGGGATGCACCCAATATTTCCATAGGGAGTGCAACATTCTCGAAAACTGTTTTTCGCTGAATCAACTTATAGTCCTGAAAGATAAACCCCATTTTCCGTCGTATGAAGGGGATCTCACTTTCCTTGAGGCGAGAAATGTTTTTCCCGCCGATCAGGATTTGTCCTTCATCCGAACGCTCCTGGCAAAATATCAGCTTCAGCAATGAAGTCTTTCCCGCACCGCTTGCACCGACTAAAAAAATAAAATCGCCTTTGTCTATTTTTAGGTTGATATCCTTCAGTGCTGGATGAGTCCTGCCATAGTACTTATAAATATGGAACATCTGAATCATCTTCTACCCCGGATCTTACTTCGGTCCCCCTGGAACACTCTTTACAAGTCCGACGAATGCACTTAGCCACCCTGAGATATCCATACCGAAAAAGAAGCAATTCCTCCGAGCCGGGATTGCAGGATCAGCGTTCTTCCTTCCTAGTTCCCATCCTCTTCTTTGTCTGAGATATAATCGAGGATCAAATCGTCCAGGCTTTTCTTTCCTGATGATTTTTCCTGAACCGGTTTGGGTAGGGGTTTCTCTTCCTTGACTTTCAGCTCTACTTCTTCCGGCTCAGGCGCCGGTTTTTCAGGAGGACGCTGAATATCTATCTTACGCTGGTTTATCTCTTCGGAAGCACGTACAATGACGCCGGAGGTCAGATCACGTATCATTCCTTTATGCTGTTCCCGCATGAGTTCCTGAACCGCATCCTTTGGGGAATCAGGCTGAAGAACCTTACCATAGTCCGTTCTTTTGGACGCATATATCGCACCGGCTTTAAATAACAAGGTTGTAATGACGGGACTGTCTTTACCGCCATCCTCTGTTTGAATGTGGAAGGTTTCTCCCTTATATTTAAAGTCCGTATTTATTCCGCTTACCATTGCCCCGTGCCTTCTATCAAATCAAAAGCATTTCGAAAATGTTCCACCTTGAATTTTCCTGCATACACCATTACGGCAACAACGTCGAAACGGCAGTCACATGGCAAAACCTTCCTATTGCGAAGGTAGCCCAGGGCAACCCGACTCAGCTTTGACTGTTTTCTCAGGTCCACCGCATCTTGAGGAAGGCCAAAACGCGACCCCGAACGTGCTTTCACCTCTATAAAAACCAAGGTATTCCCCTCCTGCGCGATAATATCGATCTCTCCTGATTTTGTCCGATAATTTCGCACCAGAACACGATAACCCTGTTCTGACAAATAGTGGGCCGCAATATCTTCTCCCTCCCTACCGGTCACAGGACGACACCACGAAAGGTTTTTCTATGAAGACGACAAGGACCCCAAGCTCTGATTTTACTCAGATGGGACGCGGTTCCATATCCCTTGTGAATGTTGAAGTTGTAGCGCGGAAATTCTTCATGGTACTCACACATCAGGCGGTCCCGCGTCACCTTCGCAATCACGGATGCGGCGGCGATGCTGATGGAGAGGCTGTCCCCATGGACAATTCCCTTTTGATCCCGGCCAAAATCAGGAAGGGTCAAGGCATCGATCAGGAGATAATCCGGCGTCAATTCCATCTGCGCCACACTCTTCTGCATGGCCAGGATCGTCGCTTTCAGGATATTAATCTCATCAATCGTATCGTTATCGACAATGCCAATACCGATTGAGGAAGCCTCGCGGCTGACCTGCTCGAAAAGGATCTCCCGTTGTCTCGGGCTTAGCTTTTTTGAATCGCGGATTCCAGGCAACAAACATCCCGGAGGCAGGATAACGGCAGCAGCAACAACCGGTCCGGCAAGCGGGCCGCGACCCGCCTCGTCAATCCCGCAAACCCTGGGCTTACCGAAAGAGGCAAGGGCACGTTCAAAGACCCCCATTGAAAATAACCGGTGCCTCGTGACAGCTCTATTAAAAACAGCCTTCGAACCCAAGAGACGGAACCTTTGAATAAGCCCCTTCGCTCACAGAAGAATAACTCAGGACACCCATCCCCTTAAGTGGAAAGATACGCCAAAAAGAAAAACCCTTTACTTGGTGGATTTCTTGGAGGGCCTTACCCTTTCTTTCTCACGAAGCCGAGCCGCCCGGCCCGTCCGTTGACGCAGATAATAGAGTTTCGCTCGCCGAACAGCACCGATTCTGGTCACTTCAACCTTATCGATCCAGGGAGAGTGAACCGGAAAAATCCGCTCCACCGCAACATTGTATGCAACCTTTCTAACGGTAAAGGTCTCCCGGTTACGCGCACCCTTCCTTCGAATCACCACTCCTTCAAATATTTGAATACGCTCTTTTTCGCCTTCCTTAATCTTGACGTGAACACGAACGGTATTCCCAATGTCAAACTGCGGAACGCTCTCCTGTAACATGCTTTGCTCCAACCGTGCTATCCGATCCATGATCCCTTTCTCCCTGATTAAAAATTTCCAAGCTGATCTTTGTTTATGAACCCAAATCTATCTGTTTCACTTTCAATTGCGATTCATCCTCACAGATCCCACTGGCATTTAACTGTTTTATCCACGCTCTTTCTAACTCAGAAAGAGAGGCTTCTGCCAGTAAGTCCGGTCTGTTTCTCATCGTATTCATCAGAGACTGTTCCTTTCGCCAGGCCCGAATCGCGCCATGATTCCCGGAAGAGAGCACCTTGGGAACCCGCATCCCTCTGAACTCCGAAGGCCGCGTATACTGAGGATATTCAAGAAGAGAAGATGAGAATGATTCTTCAACAATAGAGCGCGGATCTCCCAATACACCTGGAACAAGTCTCGCAGAGGCATCAATCATACTCATTGCCGCAATTTCTCCTCCGGTAAGAACAAAGTCGCCGACCGAGACCTCCTCAAGGGGAAGCCCCTCCTTCACCCGTGCGTCAACTCCCTCATAATGACCGCAGATAAAAACAAAACGACAAGTTTCTTTCGAAAAGCACTCGGCCATCTTCTGGTCAAAACGCTTTCCCTGAGGCGAGGGCATAATAACCCGGATCTCACCACTCCCTTTTCGTATCGATTCCACAGCAGCATATATCGGCTCCGGCTTTAAAACCATCCCGGGTCCCCCGCCATAAGGCGTATCGTCTGTCATACGATGCTTGTCGGCCGCATAATCTCTCAACTGGTGAACGCGAAGCTCCAGCAGACGGCGTTCCTGCGCCCTCTTCAATATACTCTGTTGGAAAACGGGCGCCACCATCTCCGGAAATAAGGTCAGTATGTCACATCGCATCATTCGATGAGCCCCTCAACAGGCGTTACCACCATCTTCTTTTGTGCCAAATCAACCGAACTTATAAACTTTCTAAGGGCTGGAATCAAAACTTCACGCTTTCCGGACCTGACAGCATAGATATCGTTGCTTCCTGTCTCGTAGATTTCTTCTAATCTGCCCAAGTCTGTTCCGTCTTCAAGAAAAACATCCAGACCAATTAAATCACTTTGGTAATAACTCCCCTCTGGAAGAGGAAGCCTTTCTTCCTCCGGAATCTGAATGAAAGCCCCCCGCAAAAAATCGACTTTCTCAACGGAAGCCAAATCTGAGAAGGTCGCGTAAACATAACGCGGGCCATACCTTACCCGATCAATTCGAATTGTTTGCTGCCGACCTTCTGATGTTTCAACAGTCACTTCCCTTAGATCGTCAAAGCGTTTGGGGAAATCAGTCAGTGCGAAAATCTTAACCTCTCCGCATAGTCCGACCGGACCTAGAATCTTTCCAATTGTGATGAATGACTTCGACAATCTACTCCAGGATTTCGAGGACACATCGCTTGCCAATCTTGGTGCCTGCGGCATTCAAAATCGTCCTCATTGCCCTGGCCGTCCTTCCCTGTTTACCGATCACTTTCCCCAAATCCTCCTGTGCGACGCGAAGCTCAATAATCGTCGTCTTTTCACCTTCCGTTTCTTTCACAGCGACATTTTCAGGCCTGTCTACAAGTGACTTTGCAATGTATTCGATCAGCTCCCTCATCGGCATCACCTCCATATACAGCGAATGACATCTTCGGCCATGATTGAGAATTTTAAGAAGGACGACTTCTTATTGATATTAAGCGCGTCCCCTATGCATTTGCCTCCTTTAACTTTTTAAACAATTGCGCTTTACTGAATATCGACTTCACCGTATCAGAGACCGTAGCTCCCTTTTTGAGCCAATGGATCACCTTCTCTTCCTTGACCTCTATCTTTGCTTCAGCCCCCAATGGATCGTAAGTTCCCAGAATTTCGATAAACTTCCCATCTCTCGGTGCCTCAGAATCAGCAACCACAATACGGTAAAAAGGCCGCTTATGTCTTCCCATTCGAGTCATTCTAATCCGTACTGCCATGCATTACCCCCTTCAATAAAAATATCTGCAAAAATAATCTACCGGTTCAACATCCGGCCATCTCTCGTTACGATTCAGCATGCCCGTATTTTTTTCACGGCAAGGCCCGAGGGGCGCAGAACCCGGAGCGTATGGTCCATACGTGAGGATTCGAGCACCACAGCAACACCGCCACGGAGAAAAAGACAGGCATGCGTTATCCAAAGGGCGACATCATTTGCCCCAAGCCCTTCATCTTACCCGAGCTCATCCGCTTCAGCATCTTCTTTGCCTGATAAAATTGCTTAAGAAGACGATTGATTTCCTGGACGGAGGTCCCGCTCCCTCTCGAAATTCTTTTCCTTCTGTTTCCATTAATAATACTCGGAGATCGCCTCTCTTTACAGGTCATTGACGAAATAATGGCTTCCACATGCTTCATCTCTCTCTCGATTTTACTCTGGTCGGGAAGAGATTTCAGGTTTTTTGCACCTGGAATCATATCCATGATCTTTTCCATGCCGCCGATCTTCTTCATCTGCTTGACCTGTAGCGCAAAATCCTCAAGCGTAAACTCCTCCTTGCGGATCTTTTTCTCCAGAATTTCGGCCTGTTCTTTGGAATAACTCTCCTCGGCCAGTTCAACCAGAGAAAGAACATCCCCCATGCCGAGGATACGAGATGCCATCCTGTCCGGATGAAAGGGTTCCAGATCCTCCAGCTTCTCTCCAGTACCGATAAACTTGATCGGCGCGCCCGTCACAGACCGGATGGACAGGAGAGCCCCGCCTCGTGCATCTCCTTCCGCCTTTGTTAGAATAATCCCTGTCAGTCCAAGATCCTGATGAAATTTCCGGGCAACATTCACTGCGGTTTGACCCGTCATCGCATCAGCCACAAATATTATCTCATCCGGGGAGATGCCTGATTTCATCTGAACCAATTCCGCCATCAGGGCCTCGTCGACCTGCAATCGGCCCGCCGTGTCAAAGATCACCACATCGAAACCTTCAGCGCTTCCCCGCACAGCCCCTTTTTTTATCACGGAAACAGGATCTTTTTCGCCCCCCGGCTCCATGACCGGAACATCCAAACCCTTCCCAAGCGTTTGCAGTTGAGACACCGCAGCGAGACGATGCAAATCTCCCGCAACCAGCAAGACCCGCTTTCCATCCCGCTTAAAGCGCCGGGCCAATTTTCCCGCAGTCGTCGTTTTTCCTGAGCCCTGAAGACCGACCAGCATAACCAATGTCGGAGGTTTCGGGGAAAGGGCAATGTTTTCTCCCTTCTCCCCCATCAAACGGGAAAGCTCTTCCCAAACCACCTTGACCACCTGTTGCCCGGGGGCCAGGCCCTCAAGGATCTCTTTGCCAACCGCTTTTACGCGCACCGATTCGATAAATGATTTGGCCACCTTAAAGTGGACATCCGCCTCTAGCAAGGCAAGACGGACTTCCCTCAAGGCCTCATCAATATTCTTATCGGTTAACAGCCCCCGGCCTCGAATCTTTTTAAAGATCGCATCGAGCTTTTTTGTCAAATTTTCCAACATGATAGAGCAAAAACCTCGAGACAAAAAAATTCTCTTAATTCTAAAGGAGTCCCATTTTGAAGTCAAGCCAATTAAAAGCCTGAAGTTGGCCCCAAAATGGTGGTTCAAGGGGGAGGGAGACAGATGAAAAGAAATGTTCGGGATGCTCTCCGAGGCATGAGCAACAAGAACATTACGAGCCGCTACGTCGTTGGAAAAATCAAACCATATTTTTTGTTTGATTTTTCCAACGACTTTATAGGACACGCACAAAATACAGCATGGTCGGTCTCCATTTCTAGACCGTTTTTTCGTCAGTATCGCCCTCTCCAAATAGGCTTCTTCCACCCGGAGAGGGCGGTACGACCATTTATCCCAGGTAAAAACACTGGAACACATCTTGAGTTCTGAAAAATAACATTCTGCCTTTTTTTCTTACGAGTCACCTCCGGACACAGTCTAACGTTCACAAAAAAGCGACAATCTCTTTCGAAAAGAAGGTTAAGTCCCCACGATTAGCCCGGGTACAAAGAAAAAACTTTTCAAGAACCCCCTTTTTGCCTTATAATCTTACGCGTTGCTCATAACCGCGCTGCAGTATGCGTAGGAACAACATCCCCCCAGGAAGAGGCACATCCCTTAGGTATGGCCTAGCGTCCTGCAACAACGTCAATAAAACAGGATTCCTCAATCACATGAGTGAAAACGTTTTAAAAAATTATTCTATGGGCCTCCCCCCGAAACAGGGCCTCTACGATCCCCGACTTGAAAAAGACGGCTGCGGCATGGGGTTTGTTGCCAGCATCAGGGGCGTCCGGACCCATGATATTGTCCAAAAAGGGTTCCAGATCCTTGAGAACCTCGCGCATCGCGGCGCGGCCGGTTCTGACCCCCGCACCGGTGACGGGGCAGGAATCCTGATCCAGATTCCCCATGCATTTTTGGAAAGCGTCACTTCTGAGATCGGGATAACACTTCCTCCCCCCGGCGCCTACGGGGTTGGAATGATCTTTCTCCCATCAGACCCCTCGGACCGCCACGCCTGTGAACATCTCATCGAATCCATTGTCGCGGAAGAAGATCAACGTCTTCTGGGATGGCGTGAGGTCCCAACCAAAGACGCGCATCTCGGAAAGATCGCCCGGAAATCCATGCCCGCAATCCGTCAGGTCTTTATCGCACGCGATATTCTTGACGAACAGGGATTTGAACGAAAACTCTATATCATCCGCCGGCGTATTGAAAATGCCGTTCGGGCCTCTGCGATTAAAGAAAAGTCTTTGTTCTACATCGCCAGCCTTTCATGCCAGACCATCGTCTATAAAGGGCTCCTCCTCCCGGAACAGGTTTCGCTCTTCTATCCGGACCTCTCCGACAGAGGAACCGTCAGCGCCCTGGCCCTTGTCCATTCCCGTTTCTCAACCAACACCTTTCCGACCTGGCCGCTCTCGCATCCCTACCGCTACATTTCCCACAATGGTGAAATCAATACATTGAAGGGAAATGTCAACTGGATACGGGCACGACAGGGGCGCTTCCATTCCAAACTCTTTGGAGACGACAACCTGGAGAAGCTCTTTCCGATTATTTATGAAGACCAGAGCGATTCGGCCTCTTTTGACAACGCGCTTGAGTTTCTCGTGATGGGGGGACGCTCTCTTCCCCACGCAATGATGATGTTGATTCCGGAGGCGTGGGCCGGCGATCCCCACATGGACCATGACCGGAGAGGCTTTTATGAATACCACGCCGCCATGATGGAGCCTTGGGACGGTCCAGCCGCTGTTGCCTTTACCGATGGAAAAGTTATCGGCGCAACGCTTGACCGAAACGGCCTTCGCCCCGCGCGCTATCTCGTCACACAAGACGATCTGGCCGTCCTTGCCTCTGAGGCCGGAGTGCTTTCCTTTCCGCCGGAAGAAATCCGGACCAAGGGACGGCTGCAACCGGGAAAGATGTTCCTGGTCGACACGAAACAGGGCCGTATTATTGATGATGAGGAAATCAAGTCTCAGATCGCCTCGCAGAAACCTTACCGTGAATGGGTCGCTTCAAACCGGATCAGCGTGGGGGAACTTCCGGAGCCTCTTAATCTTCTTCAACCGGACCATGCCACCTTGCGTCAAAGACAGCAAACCTTCGCCTATACTATTGAAGACCTGAAGATGCTCATGATCCCCATGGCCGTCACAGGGGAGGAGGCAACCGGTTCTATGGGGGATGATACGCCCTTGGCCGTTTTATCAGATGCGCCGCAACTGCTCTTTAAATACTTCAAGCAGCTTTTCGCCCAAGTGACCAATCCGCCCATCGACCCTATACGGGAACATCTGGTCATGTCCCTGATTACGACAATCGGCCCCAAGGCAAATCTTCTCGGAGAAACCCCGGAGCACGCGAGGCGTATCAAGGTCCAACAGCCTATCCTCACGAATGCAGACCTGGAAAAAATCCGACAGATCTCAGATGGGCATTTTAGAACCATTACGCTCAAGATGCTCTTCCTTGCCGCCAAGGGATCCAAGGAGATGGTCACTGCGCTCGATAAGCTCTGTGAACAGGCAACCGAAGCGATCCAGGCCGGATATAAGTTTATTATCTTAAGTGACCGCGGTATCGATGCTGAATGGGCACCCATCCCCTCTCTCCTGGCCGTCTCAGCGGTACACCATCACCTCATACGGACTTCCCTCCGGACAGAGATCGGCCTGATTGTGGAGACGGGTGAGGCTAGGGAGATCTCGCACTTCGCACTCCTAATCGGCTATGGTGCCGGGACGGTGAACCCCTACCTGGCCTTCGAGACATTGACCGACATGGCGCGGGAAGAATATTTTCCGGAAGCCATTGATGAAGCAACGGCGGAAGTAAAATACATCAAGGCCATTAATAAAGGGCTCCTGAAAATATTTTCAAAAATGGGTATCTCGACAGTTCAGAGCTACTGCGGTGCCCAAATTTATGAAGCGATTGGGCTGGATACAGAAACAATCGACCGTTACTTTACCGGAACCGCCTCCAGAATCGGAGGCATCGGCATCGAAACGGTTGCAGAAGAATCGCTTCGACGCCACCAACTTGCTTACCATACCCCCCAGCCGGTTCGTCAACTCGATTTCGGCGGAGAATATCATTATCGAAGCCAGGGGGAGCACCACAACTGGAATCCCGAAACGATTGCCAACCTTCAGCACGCTTCCAGGAATAACAGTTATGCCACTTATAAAGAATTCAGCCGCATCGTCGATGATGAAGCAAAACGTCGATCCAATATCAGAGGCCTGCTTGAATTTGAAGACACAAAGCCCATCCCCATCGACGAAGTAGAACCTGCCTCTGAAATCGTAAAACGCTTCACAACCGGGGCCATGTCTTACGGAGCAATCAGCAAAGAGAGCCATGAGACCCTGGCCATCGCCATGAACCGGATGGGAGGCCGCAGCAACACCGGCGAAGGAGGGGAAAATCCGGAACGCTTCAAAGATGAGCGAAACAGTGCGATCAAACAGATTGCATCCGGACGATTCGGCGTCACCGCACATTATCTCGTCAATGCCCAGGAGTTGCAAATCAAAATGGCCCAGGGGGCCAAGCCGGGCGAAGGAGGTCAACTGCCGGGTCACAAGATCGATGAAATTATCGCGGGACTGCGTTTTTCAACCCCCGGCGTCACGCTGATTTCTCCCCCACCCCATCACGACATTTATTCCATTGAGGATCTGGCTCAGCTTATTTATGACTTGAAGAATGTCAATCCAAAAGCGTTGGTCAGCGTCAAACTGGTTGCCGAAGTGGGAGTCGGCACCGTTGCTGCTGGTGTCTCAAAGGCACATGCCGACCTTATTCTCATTTCAGGCGGATCTGGGGGAACCGGTGCCTCTCCGCTTTCATCGATAAAGTATGCCGGACTGCCCTGGGAACTCGGACTGGCTGAAACCCAACAGACACTCGTGTTGAATGACTTACGGGGCAGAACCCGAATTCAGGTTGATGGACAGTTCAAGACGGGACGGGACGTGATCATCGGCGCCCTGCTGGGCGCGGAAGAATATGGCTTCTCAACTGCTCCACTGATCGTTGAAGGCTGCATCATGATGCGCAAGTGCCATCTGAACACCTGTCCCGTCGGCATTGCAACACAGGATCCGGTACTGAGAAAGAAGTACAAAGGAGAGCCCGAACACGTTGTCAACTACTTTTTCTTTGTTGCAGAAGAGGTCCGGGAATGGATGGCGCTCCTCGGGTTTCGAAAAATAGAAGAGATGGTCGGTCGCAGTGACCTCCTCCGCTCAAAAAAGGTAATTGAGCACTGGAAAGGGAGCGGGATTGACCTGAGCGCCATCCTCTATCGCCCTGAAGTCTCTGACCGCATTGCCCGGCATTGCGTACAAACGCAGAGCCACGGTCTCGAAAAAGCGCTTGATCATAAACTACTCAAAATTGCGCAACCGGCTCTTGAGCGTGAGGAAAAGGTTCACGCTGAGATTCCGATTAATAATATCCACCGTACAGTTGGAACCATCCTTTCAGGAGAGATTGCTCAGCGCTACGGCCCTGCGGGCCTCCCGGAAGACACCATAAAATTCAAGTTTAATGGGACCGCAGGTCAAAGCTTCGGCGCCTTTTGTGTAAAGGGGCTCACGCTCACCCTCGAAGGGGAGGCCAACGATTATATCGGTAAGGGCCTTTCAGGAGGAAAGTTGATCGTGTATCCCCCAACAGAATCTATTTTCCCCAAGGAGGATACAATTATCATAGGAAACACCGTCCTATACGGGGCAACGGATGGTGAAGCCTATTTTTATGGTAGAGCCGGAGAACGCTTTGCCGTCCGGAACAGCGGAGCAACTGCCGTTATCGAAGGAATCGGAGATCATGGCTGTGAATACATGACTGGCGGGCTTGTTGTCGTCCTGGGGAAGACCGGACGAAATTTTGCCGCAGGCATGAGCGGCGGCGTCGCCTTTGTCCTGAACGAAGAAAAGACTTTTGCACAACAATGTAACTTAAGTCTCGTTGAACTGGAACCCGTTAGGACCATTGCAGATAAAACACTACTGCAGGAAACCATCAAAAAACATGCGAAATATACACAAAGCAAAAAAGCTGAAAAGATTCTAGACCAATGGGAAATGATGCTTCCACTTTTTGTTAAAGTGATCTCGGTCGAATACAAAAAGGTTCTCGAACAGCGAAAGGCACTAAAGGAGAAGGAGGCCGCCGCGCGTGGGTGATCTGAAAGGATTTCTGAAATATTACCGTGAACTTCCCCATCGCCGTGGGGTCATGAAGCGTATTAAAGACTGGAAGGAAATCTATAAGCCGATCTCCGAAAAGCCCCTTGAAGAACAAGGTGCCCGCTGTATGGATTGCGGCGTCCCTTTTTGCCAGGGGTGGTCCGGATGTCCCGTACAAAATATGATTCCAGACTGGAATGACCTCGTGTACCGGAATCGCTGGAAGGATGCTCTTCGGGCGCTCCATATGACCAATTGCAACGGCGTCTTTGCCGCGGGAGACGTCACACTGGGTGCTTCCCTCGTTGTTTAGGCCATCCGGCAAGGCCGGGACGCCGCAAAAGGAATTGAGAAATATCTAAATAAGAAAGACATATCATGGGTGATCTAAAAGGGTTCCTAAAGCTTCATCGAAAAGGTCCGAAACGGCGTCCCGTCTCAAAACGCATCAAGGACTGGAAGGAGATATACCTCCCGGTTCCGGAAGAAACCCTCATAAAACAGGGTGCCCGATGCATGGATTGCGGAATCCCTTTCTGCCAGGGAGGGACCGGGTGCCCCGTTCAGAATATGATTCCAGACTGGAATGACCTTGTCTATCGGGGACGCTGGAAAGATGCACTGAAGGCACTTCACACGACAAACAACTTCCCCGAATTTACAGGACGGCTCTGTCCCGCGCCCTGTGAGTCGGCCTGTGTTCTTGGTATTATCGATGACCCTGTTTCCATCAGGGTGATTGAATGGAATATCGTTGATAAAGGATTTTCAGAAGGATGGATCTCACCGATCACGCCCGAACACGATACAGGAAAGAAAGTCGCTATTATTGGCTCTGGCCCCGCTGGCCTCGCTGCGGCACAACAACTTCGGCGTAAGGGTCATAACGTTACTGTCTTTGAAAAAGCAGATCGGATCGGTGGCTTACTTCGCTATGGCATTCCGGAGTTCAAGATGGAGAAAGCCGTCCTCGACCGCCGGCTTGCACAGATGGTCAAGGAAGGCATCATCTTCAAGACCAACATGGACATTGGCCTAGATTTCTCCACCGAAAGACTCATGGACGAGTTTGACGCGGTCTGCCTTGCAATCGGGGCCATGGCCCCACGCGATCTTCCTATTCCAGGCCGGGACTTGAACGGGATTCACTTTGCCATGGATTATTTAACGCAGCAAAATAAACGGATAGCAGGCGACACAATTGATTCTGCACAGACCATCACAGCAAAAGACAAACGAGTGGTCATTATCGGCGGTGGAGATACTGGAGCGGACTGTCTTGGAACCGCCCTCCGCCAGGGAGCAAAGGAGATTTATCAATTTGAACTCCTTCCGCAACCTCCACTGCAAAGATCAGAGACAACACCCTGGCCGCTTTGGCCGATGCAGTTGCGTACCTCCCCAGCCCATGAGGAAGGGGGAAAAAGGGAGTGGTCGGTTTCAACATTACGATTTACTGGAAAAAAGAATAAAGTAGAAAGTCTCCACGCTGTTCGTGTAGAAATGACAAAAGACAGTAGAACCGGTAAAACACAGTTTAAAGAGATTAAAGGGAGCGCGTTTGAACTTCAAACCGATCTTGTTTTTCTCGCGATGGGATTCACCGGACCGGTGAAAGAAGGATTGCTAAATGATCTCGGCGTAAACCTCTCTTCTAAGGGCAGTGTTGCTGTCGATGAAAATCACATGACCAACATCGACGGGGTTTTTGCGGCCGGAGATGTCAAACTTGGGGCTTCCCTCATCGTCTGGGCCATCCGGGAAGGACGCGACGCGGCCAAGGGAATTGAAGCATATATTTCAGAGCGATCAAAGACAAAAAAGCAAACATGAAAAGGATAAAGAGCCTCCCCTGAATTACCAGCTCTGTGGCTACGATTCATCCTTCCCCAGATAGCCCTTCCAATCCATTAAGAGGTTGTCTCTTTTCTCCGTATTGCATGCTTTACAGGAGGGGACCACATTTCCTTTGGTGCTTCGCCCTCCACGAATCATCGGAACAATATGATCCATCGTCAATTCTGAAGATCTAAACTGTTGGTGACAGTAATGACAGACCCCAATGCTCTTCTGCCGCTTCCACCACTGACTGTTCCGTAAGGTACGAGCGGCGGATTTCTCCTTCTTAAGAAATTCCTCGTCAACCCCATGAGAAAACATTCCAGGTAAATCTTCCTTTGATACTCTCCTTTTACGATTCATAACTTTTCCATAAACTGAAAAAGCCCCACCTGGGTAAACCAAGCGGGGCTTTTTAAAAAATCCGGCAGCGTCCTACTTTCCCACACCCTCGCGGGTGCAGTATCATCGGCCCTAGAGGGCTTAACTTCCGTGTTCGAGATGGGAACGGGTGTGACCCCTCCGGTATCGCCACCGAAAGCTGAATAACGGCAATAAAATAATAAATCGAGCAAACAAACCAAATCCGACTCTGTCAGAAGCAAATAGTTGGTCAAGCCTCACGGCCTATTAGTACGGGTTAGCTTAAGGCCTCACAGCCCTTACACATCCCGCCTATCTACCCTGTCGTCTACAGGAGACCTTCAGTGCCTTACGGCAGGGAAATCTTATCTTGAGGCAGGTTTCCCGCTTAGATGCTTTCAGCGGTTATCCTTTCCGAACATAGCTACCCGGCGGTGCCCTTGGCAGGACAACCGGCACACTAGAGGTTCGTTCAACCCGGTCCTCTCGTACTAGGGTCAAGCCCTCTCAAATTTCCTACGCCCACAACAGATAGGGACCGAACTGTCTCACGACGTTCTG